>CAJYBS010000006.1 GCA_913064795.1 uncultured Gammaproteobacteria bacterium | reverse complement strand
AACAGTTCGGCCGAGCCGTCACCCCCCGAACCAACTGCAGTTGAGACGCGAGCGACATGAGACCTATCGAAGGACCCTCGAAAGGCTTACAGCCTAAAGACTAATCAACGCCAAACACGTTCGTCAGAGAGCAACTAAAACCAGCGTCCTCTGATTCGCCTTAAAGCAGTACCATCATCTAGGCCTCAAGCAACGCCAGTGCAGCCTCTGCACGCCGAGCAACACCCGCTTTTTGCTTCTCTAAATCAACCTCGTGGGATTCGCCCATGGCGCCCATCAAGTATCGCTTATAGACCCCCTGCCCAATCGCTGCGAGGCGCCAATGCTGGAAAGCCCGATAGTAATTAATCGCTGACAAATCCCGACCTGTTCGGTCTTGATATATTTGACAGAGCGCATCACGGCTCAAATAGCCGCCAACCGCAGTCGGTGATTGATCGCCCTCTCCCGGTTCCTCGATTTCTCCTGGAGAAACCCAATTATTGAGGAGGTAGCCGACATCAGCCAGAGGATCACCCAGAGTACACAACTCCCAATCTAGAACGGCCAATACTTGGCCCTCTGCACAAATCATATTACCCAGCCTAAAATCGCCGTGGACAATACTGGCTCCCACTTGTTCCGGCATTCGCTCCGCCAGTAATTTCTGAGAGGCCTCCATTGCAGGAATCTCATGCGTTTTTGACGCATCCCATTGCTTGGTCCACCGGTTCAATTGGCGCGCCAGATAGGCCTCTTTTCTCCCAAGGTCTCCCAAACCCACCGCATCTACATCGACCGCATGAAGATCACACAAAATTTGTATCACATGTCGACTTAAGGCCTCTCGATCCGCATCGGCGACCTGTTGGCCTATCACGCTGTCGTTCAGCACCAATCCATCAACGAAACCCATCAAATAGAAATCAGCTTGGTTGACCTCTGGGTCTTGGCACAGCCCCAAGGTCTTGGGCACGGGTACTCGGGATCCTTGAAGCCCATGAATAATTTTATGCTCACGACTCATATCATGTGCACTTTCGAGCACGTGACCGAGCGGCGGACGACGTAAAACGAAGGTGCGCCCTTCAGCGTCAGTACAGCGATAAGTAAGATTCGAGTGCCCGCCCGTTATTAACTCGAACGCCATGGGCGCGGTCGCTTTATCCACTTGAGATGCAATCCAAGCTGTCACAGCTTCTTCACGAATTCCTTCAGACATACCTTCTTCTACTCCCTTTTACCCATTTACGGGCCATCCACTCATCGATTATTTTGGCAACCGCATCACGCTATCGCGGCCCCCGGTACCCATCCAAGCCCAGGCCGGAGGCCCTGCTCACACCATCATGAACGAGGCTTCCAACGCCATCAAGGCGTTCGACTGTGATAAGGTTTCCAACCCGAGCCAACTGGAATGCTGTCGATGCAGACACGAGCATTGCGCTGCCATGCGCTTTCACAAGATATCGAGGTTCTTACCCTCGACAATGTCCAACTCTCTGAACCACAAGCCCATGAGGTCCAAATTGAAATTAGGGCCTGCGCGGTCAACTTCCCTGACATTCTCATGATCCAAGGCGGCTATCAATTTAAGCCAGAACTTCCCTTTTCGCCGGGCGGGGAGTTTTCCGGCGTGGTCACCCGAGTAGGCTCAGCTGTGGACCACCTTCAGCCCGGAGACCGCGTTGTCGCGGGGGAACGCGTCGGGGGTTTCAGCGAACACATCAATGTCTCGGCAGAATCAGTACGCCAGATTCCGGACCACGTGACGTTTGCCAAAGCGGCAAGCTATGCCACAGCCTATCTCACAGCCTATGTGGCGCTCAAAGTTCGCGGTCACCTCAGGCCATCCGAGACATTGCTCGTTCATGGGGCTGCCGGCGGTGTTGGCATGGCAGCAGTAGACCTGGGAAAGCATTTTGGAGCTAGGGTGATTGCGACAGCGGGATCTCAGGACAAGGTCGACGCTCTGACAGCGCGCGGGGTTGACGCCGTGATTAATTACACCCAATCCGATGGCTCGCTGGGAGGCTTTAGGGAGGCCGTAAAATCTTTAACCGATGGTAACGGTGCTGATGTCATATTCGACCCCGTTGGGGGCAGTGTTTTCGATGAATCTATGCGGTGCATTAACTGGGGCGGGCGGTTGCTCACCATCGGCTTCACAAGCGGCGTTTGGCCAAAGGCCGCTGTGAATCACATTCTGATCAAACAAATCGCCGTGATCGGGGTTAGAGCTGGAGAGGTCGGTCGTCGCGACCCTGTATTGGGCCAAGAATGCCGAAAAGCCATTTTTGATCTCCTCTGCGAGGGCGCCATTGACCCCTACATTTATCAAACCTATCCGCTTGAGGAAGGGGTCAAAGCCATGCAAGCTTTGCAGTCCCGCGCCGTCATTGGAAAAAGTGTGCTGACAATGAACGGCTATGAGTGTGAACCGACAACTCCGTCGAGTATCACTTAATCAATCGTCTCCGGCATCAATCCAAGTTCTTGCAGAATGACCCGACTGTGTTCCCCGAGTTGGGGCGGGTCATTGACCGGTCGCAGGGTCGCACTACCGAGCTTAATGGGGTTAGCAACCGTCCATTTAAAATCGGGATCCTCCGATTGAGTTTCTACAATCACCTCGTTCTCAATCAGTTGCGCGCTTCGCACCACATCGGCAATTTTTTCAACCACGCTGTAGCTGATTGACTCAGCATCGAGCGCTTGAGCGACCTCAACCATACTCATCCTTGAAAAAGCACTTTGGAACATCCCTCGAACTTCATCACGCAGTTTCATAATTGCTCTGATACTTTCAAAACGAGTGTCCTCCAGCCATTCTGGGTGCCCAAGCGCCCGAGCAATATTCGGCCATTCCTTCTGGGGGTTAGGTGAGACTAAAACGATAAACCGATGATCCGAAGTCTCATAAATCATAGCAAACGGTGAGCGATAACCTTTTTCCTCGAGTACCGCACCGAGATCAAACCCAGCAATCGCGCCCTGCAGGTGCATTCCATTGGACCAAGCGCCGTTAGCAACGAGAGACGTCTCAACGCAGTCGCCCAGCCCTGATTTTTCCCGCTGATACAGCGCCATCATAATGCCCCCAAAAAGGCTCATGGCTGACGCATGATCTCCAACACCCCCTACAGGAAACATCGGGGCAGAAACTCCAGGTTTCATTAGATCCAAAATCCCCGCGCTTGCCCACCAAGCCGTGGTGTCATAACCCCGTTTCTCAGAATCGGGGCCTTGGGTGCCAAACCCCGTCAGTTGCGCATAGATGAGCCGTGAATTCATCGACCGCAAACGATCAAAGGTCAGATCGTATCGCTCGAGCTGGTCAGCACGAAAGTTATGGATAAACACGTCCGCCTGGGCAACCAGCTGGTGCAGCACGTCTCGACCCGCGGCTTGATTCAAGTCCAGCGCGATGTCTCGCTTGTGTCTCGAGGTGAGCGCCCAGTTATAGTCATGTCGGTGACGCCCATGAAGCAAGCGATAGGCATCGCCAGCAGGTGCCTCAACTTTAATGACGTCCGCACCAAAATCACCCAGAATCGTTGCCGCTCCAGGACCAGCAACAAACGACGCTGCATCAATCACTCGTAGATCTTTAAATAGACTATCCATATTTATTTGCATCGATTCAGTGAAAAACCTATCTTAGCTCAACTTAAATTACTTCTGCGAGAACAGCAAAGCGATGTACGACGTATTAAAAACCGTTTGGGAAGAACTGACCGGGCCGGGCGGAGCCTTCGAAATTTCAACCATACAGGTCAGGGGCGCACCAATGCGCACTTTCGCTGCGGCCCCAAACTCTTTGCGCGACGTCTGGGGAGCTTCACTGGCATTCGATGAACGCCCCTATCTTGTGTATCAGGAGGAAACCCTCACCTACGCGCAAACCCACGAGAACGTCGATCGCATCGCTGCCTTTATGAACGCTCAAGGTCTCGCACCCGGCGACCGAGTCGCTATCGCGATGCGAAACTTCCCGGAATGGATGCAGTGCTACTGGGCTACAGTGGCCTCGGGTTTAACGGTTGTCGGCATGAATGCCTGGTGGGTCGAGGATGAAATGAATTATGCGCTGAACGACTCCAGCCCTAAGCTGCTGATTGCTGATGAAGAGCGTCTGACGCGCTTCGAATCGATTCGATCTCAACATCCATCGCTTCCGGTTGTTGGCGTTAGAACCAGGGACAGAGATTGGGTGACGCCTTTTGGCTCGGTTTTACAGAGTCCGGCCAGGATGCCTGAGCTCGCCATTGACCCCGATGCGGACGCCTGTATTTTTTATACCTCAGGGACCACCGGTAGACCCAAAGGCGCCCAGCAGACGCACCGAGGTTGTGTACACAACCTACTCAACATGGGCTTTTGGGCGAACTGCCTGGCGCATACCATGAACCGAGTAAAGGGTACGCCATTGCCGGATCCTGCAACGGCACCTCAGAGCGCGGCCTTGGTTACCACGCCACTTTTTCATGTGACAGCAAATAATTGTCTGGCTCATGCCACGACCTCCGGAGGTGGCAAACTGGTACACATGTTCCGCTGGGATGCGGGAGAGGCCCTCAAGCTCATTGAGCGGGAGAAAATTACTAGCTTGACGGGTGTGCCGGTGATGAGCCGAGAACTGATCAGCCACCCGGACTTTCACCGCTATGACACCTCAAGTTTGATTGCTGTTGGGGGTGGCGGGGCTCAGCTACAACCTGATCTCGTCGGAAAGATTGATCAAACCGTCGAAAACGCAAGACCCGGTACGGGCTACGGGATGACGGAAACCTGCGGCATCATTACTTCAATCGGTGGCGACTTCTTTATTGACCGACCGGAGAGCTGCGGCCCAGCAATGCCAACGTTTGAGGCAAAAACCGTCAATGCCGAGGGCGTTGAGACGATTGGCGAACCCGGCGAACTGTGGGTTCGCGGTGCCCCTGTGATCAAAGGCTATCTTAATCGTGCCGATGCCACAGCTGAGACCATTACTGACGGGTGGCTACATACTGGCGATGTGGCCACCATCGACGAGGATGGGTTTATCTTCATCGTTGATCGAGTTAAGGATATGGTCTTGCGCGGCGGAGAAAACATTTATTGCAGCGAAGTTGAGTCCGTTCTATTTCAAATCGATGAACTGGCTGAGTGCAGTGTCTTTGGCGTTCCGGACGACCGACTGGGCGAGGAAGTCGGCGCTGCCATCTATCTTAAACCCGGTCAATCCAAGTCAGCCGAAGATATTCGTTCTTTTTGTGCGGTACTGATGGCGAAACATAAGATCCCCGCCTATCTCTGGATCCTTGACGCGCCCCTTCCCAGAAACGCAAGTGGTAAATTTTTAAAAAGAGAATTAAGGGATCGCTTGCCTTTGGCAGATGCTGTTTAACCTTAAAGCGAAGGGAGCAGGATTATCCACACCTGCTAAGAATCTTTCGACTGTTTTGACCGACGACGAATTCGAGGGGTCTTCGGTAAGCCCGTGTGTTGGGTTTTAAAAGGCTTCCCCTGACCCACCGGCCCCGCGTACTGGGTTCTTGGGACCAAATGCGCTTTGGTGTTACCGATCAGGTCCGCGCGCCCCATCCGCCTTAAAGCTTGCCGCAGCATGGGCCAATTACTCGAATCGTGGTATCTCAAAAAGGCTTTGTGCAAACGACGCTGTTGGGGTTGCTTGACCACATCAACAGGAATTGCCGCCCGTCCTAGACGTTTTAACGGATCCGCGCCGGAATGATACATTGCCGTTGCCGTCGCCATAGGTGATGGATAAAAAGACTGAACTTGATCCGCTCGAAACCCATTTGATTTCAGCCACAGTGCAAGGTTCATCATATCGGTGTCAGTGGTTCCCGGATGACCTGCAATAAAGTAGGGAATCAGGTACTGCTCTTTGTCCGCCTCGGCCGAAAAACGATCAAACAACGATTTGAACGCGTCATACGTCCCGATTCCCGGCTTCATCATCTTTGAAAGTGGGCCACCCTCAGTGTGCTCTGGGGCAATCTTTAGGTAGCCCCCGACGTGATGCTTTACCAATTCTTCGACGTATTCCGGCGTTTCGACGGCAAGGTCATATCGCAGGCCCGATGCGATCAGGACCTTTTTTATCCCTGGCAAGGCCCGGGCTTTTCGATAAAGGCCTATGAGTGGGGTTTGATCTGTATTGAGATTCTTACAGATGCCGGGATAAACGCATGAAGGTCTCCGGCACTTTGATTCTATCTCTGGATCTTTGCACGCCAAACGCCACATGTTCGCCGTCGGGCCGCCCAAGTCCGATATGACTCCCGTAAAACCTGGCGTCTTATCTCGAATCTGCTCGATTTCGTTAAGAATTGACGCCTCGCTACGGCTCTGGATCAGGCGGCCTTCATGCTCTGTGATCGAGCAGAAGCTACATCCACCAAAGCAGCCACGCATGATATTGACGGAGAAACGAATCATGTCATAGGCCGGGATTTTAGCCCCCCCGTACATCGGATGCGGCACCCGTTGATAGGGGAGTTCAAACACTCGATCAATTTCTTCCGTCGTTAGCGGAATCGGCGGCGGATTTAAATAAACCCACTGATTACCGTGTCGTTGGGCCAAAGGATTGGCATTCAGTGGATTGGTCTCGCGATGCAAAATTCTTGAAGCGTGGGCATACAGCAGGTCGTTTTCTACCACTGTCTCGAAGGCCGGTAAAACGATCACCCGCTGGGCACGATCCGAGGCAATCACAGCGGCGTGTCCGTTCGAGAATGCTGCCAAGGACATCCCTGGAATGACGTTAACAGGGTCTTTTCCGCCGGACCGAGCGATCACCTGAGGATTCGAGACACTCAAACCCTGATCCTCTGGTAGCTCAGACTCATCCACCTGGTGGAGGGTATTCGGTAGTTGCTTCAAGATGAATGCGGTGCCTCGAATATCCTTGATCGCACCAACTTTTTCGCCCCTACTGACCCGATGGGTCAGCTCAACAATAGCGCGCTCAGCATTGCCATAAAGCAGCAAATCCGCGGCGGAATCTAATAAAACCGACCGCCGAACGGAGTCACTCCAATAGTCGTAATGGGCAATCCGTCGCAGGCTCGCTTCAATCGATCCGATCACAATCGGCACAGTCGCATAAGCTTCTCGACAGCGCTGACTGTAGACAATGACGGCGCGGTCAGGTCGCAAACCAGGGGCGCCGTCCGGCGAATACGCATCATCATTTCGGCGCTTTCGATCCGCAGTATAGTGATTGATTAGCGAATCCATATTGCCCGCAGCAACTCCAAAATAGAGCTCGGGCTCACCCAGAGTTTTAAAGGCATCCGCTGATCGCCAATCTGGTTGGGCAATCACCCCTACCCTAAAGCCTTGGGCCTCAAGGGTCCGACCGATCACTGCCATACCGAAACTTGGATGATCGACGTAGGCGTCGCCCGTGACCAGAATAACGTCACAGCGATCCCAACCCAGTGCATCCATCTCAGCCCGTGATGTGGGCAAAAAAGGCGCAACACCGAAGCATTCGGCCCAATAGGCAGGATAATCAAACAAGCCTTGTTTTGACGCGAGGGGCATCTTTCACTCTTGCGTTCATGACTGCGTGCGGGCCATTGTAGTGGATTTGAGCTCGACCTCAATGGGCTCAACAACCGCACTCGAGCCAGCAGCATCGATTCTCACCCAATGCACCTCCAATTCGTGACATTTAGGCAACTATTAGACTACTTTTATTCTCTTTTTTATCTCATCGAGCCTTGGTACTTTCAGCGGTCTCTTGAGTCATACCGATACAGTAGCGAAACGCGCCCACAGGCTCGCCAAAGCTCTGAGATCCTGATTTAATGCCTGAAGGGATCAGACGACTGGATGACCTCCGGCGTTGAACTGTCAAAGCCAAAAGCCTCGGCAAAACCTTGATTATGGAACCTAGCTTATGACGCAACACCCCGCCCTTGATCAATGGATCGATGACATCAAAACCCTCTGCGAGCCAGACCAGGTCGTTCTTTGTGATGGAAGTCCAGAGGAATACCAGGCAATGATGCAAGCGCTGACCGAGGCAGGCGTTGCAAAGCCACTCAATCCGGAAATAAGACCCAACAGCTATCTGGTTCGCTCGGACCCCGCCGATGTGGCACGTGTTGAGAGCCGAACCTTCATTTGTAGTCAACATGAGGCCGACGCAGGCCCAACCAATCATTGGGCAGAGCCTGAAGCCATGCGTGAAACGTTGACGCAGCTATTCAAGGGCGCCATGCGTGGACGCACAATGTACGTCATCCCATTTAGCATGGGGCCAGTCGGTTCACCCATCGCACATATCGGCGTCGAAATTTCTGACTCCCCCTATGTCGTCGCCAGCATGCACATTATGACCCGGGTGGGTGCGCCTGTGCTTGAGGAGCTCGGACATGACGGTCGCTTTGTACCCTGCCTACACTCTGTGGGTCAGCCACTCGAACACAATGACGTCAGCGCGCCATGGCCCTGTAATCCTGAAAATCTATATATCGCGCACTTTCCAGAAACTCGGGAAATTTGGAGTTTTGGTTCCGGTTACGGAGGCAATGCGCTACTGGGCAAGAAGTGTTTCGCACTGCGAATCGCCTCAGCCATGGCTCGCCAAGAAGGTTGGCTCGCCGAGCACATGCTCATCTTAAAACTGACCAATCCCGAGGGCGAATATCGTTACGTTGCTGGCGCTTTTCCCAGCGCCTGTGGGAAGACCAATCTTGCGATGCTGGTCCCAACCATTCCGGGGTGGACGGTTGAGACCGTCGGGGATGATATCTGCTGGATGAAGTTTGGTTCAGACGGAAAACTTTATGCGATCAACCCCGAAGCTGGTTTTTTCGGGGTTGCACCGGGCACTGGCATGGACACCAATCCCAACGCCATGCTGACCCTCGATGCGAACTGCATCTTTACCAATGTCGGGGAGACTGAAGACGGTGATGTTTGGTGGGAAGGCATGACCGCAGAACCTCCCGAGAAACTGATAGATTGGCGGGGGAACCACTGGACTCCGGAGAGCACGACCCCAGCAGCTCACCCCAACGCCCGCTTTACCGTGTCCGCTGCACAATGCCCTGCTATTGCTGAAGAGTGGGAGCGACTCGAGGGCGTTCCCATTAGTGCGATCTTGTTTGGTGGCCGCAGGGGCAGTGTCGTGCCGCTGGTCAATGAAGCCAGCACCTGGGAGCAAGGAACCTTTTTTGGCTCCATCGTCTCTTCCGAAAAAACCGCAGCAGCAGCCGGCACCATCGGTGAACTCCGCCGAGACCCTATGGCCATGCTGCCCTTTTGCGGATACAACATGGCCGATTACTGGCAGCATTGGATCAACATTGGTCAGACTGAGGGCGCCCAGCTTCCTAAAATCTTTTATGTCAATTGGTTCCGAAAAAATGATGCTGGTGGGTTTATTTGGCCAGGGTTTGGAGAAAACGCGCGGGTGCTGCAATGGATTTTCGAACGCTGTGCAGGGCGAGCCGATGCGATTGAAACCCCGATCGGGAAACTACCGACCCTTGATGGATTAGATTTTTCAGGGCTAGATTTATCCGAAGAAGCAATTGCGACACTATTGCGGGTTGACACCGATGGCTGGCTGTCGGAAATCCCCTTGATTGAATCCTATTATGAAACCTTTGGAGATAAAGTGCCCGCGGCTCTAAGAGACCAGCTCTCGCAACTCAAGGCAAGATTAACCGCAGCCGCCTCAGCAGTCGCATAACCATCACGCGATAAAAAGCCGACTGTCTCAGTCGGCTCTTTCATCGTTAGTCAGGGCCCAATCAGGGCCCTTCTTCAATCTAAGCGCTCGATGATTGTGCCAGTACCAATGCCGCCCCCGCAGCACATTGCGATCAAGGCATAACGTCCCCCTGTTCGCTCAAGCTCATGCAGCGCAGTCGTGATCAGTCTCGCGCCTGTGCTTCCCGTTGGATGCCCAAGTGCGATGGCCCCGCCGTTGACGTTGACCTTAGAATGATCAACACCCAAGTCCTTCTCCCAGGCCAGTACAACCGATGCAAAGGCTTCATTCACCTCAAAGACATCAATATCCTCAAGCGCCAATCCGGCGCGCTCAAGCACTTTACGTGTGGCAGGAATCGGCCCTTTTAGCATCGTGACCGGATCAACACCGACCAAAGTGGTCGCTTTAATTTTAGCCCGGGGTTTAACGCCAAGGCGTTCACACGCAGCCTCGCTCGCCATAATGACTGCTGCTGCACCATCAGACACCTGGGAGCTAGAGCCCGCTGTATGAACCGCTTGCCCGGGTACCGGCTCCAGACCTGAAAGCGCCTCGAGGGTCGTCTCGCGAAGACCTTGGTCTTTACTAATCACCTGAACCTCGCCAGTCGGCTCAAACTTTTCATTCAAAATCGGTGCTTCAACGTCGACCACTTCCCGATCGAACCGTCCTTCAGACCAGGCTTGAATTGCTTTTTGCTGACTCTCGAGCCCAAACTGATCAGTATCGGCACGTGTGATCTGATACTCCTCAGCAATCATCGCCGCGCCCATGAACTGGCTCGTCGGCTGATACTGTGCGCTGTAGGATTCGCCCATCGGTGAGCCGCCTTGCATATTCGATCCCAAAGGAACCCGGCTCATCATTTCAACACCGCAACTCATCACAACATCCTCAACCCCGGCTCCGATCATCGACGCCGCCATCGAGGTTGCTTGCTGGCTTGAACCGCACTGAGAATCAACGGTGGTAGACGCAACTTCAAGGGGTAACCCTTGGGAGAGCCAAGCAATGCGAGCAATATTGAAAGACTGCTCACCCACCTGAGAAACGCAGCCACCGACCACTTGATCCACTGATGCAGGATCAATCCCCGATCGATCCAGGGCCGCTTTTTGAACCTTACCCAATAAATCCGCGGGTTTAAGTCCTGCCAACCCTTTACCCCGTTTTCCAATTGCGCTTCTGCACGCTTCTACAATGTAGACGTCACCCATGGCTTCTTCCTTTTGTCATTCACACTTCGATTACTTGATACACTTTGATTGGTTGATACACTTTGATTGGTTTGTACACTCTGATTAATGAATACGATCGGCCAAACCGTCGATTTGGCCGCCGTAAAAAACAGCGTTCGTATTTTGGCTGCTTCCGCTAGGCTGCGGCCTCTCCTGCAGTTTCCCTTAATGAACGCTCCTAGGATGGCCCAGCATAAAGAGCCCGCAGCCCTGCTGCAAGCGCTGCATCAATCTGATCAAAAAGCGGTCCATGATTTTAATCGGATGCAATCATCACGACTTTCTGGCAGGACCCTGGAAATAGAAAATCACCCCGACGGCCGCAGCAGCCAGCAGCATTGCCCACTCCTCTGGCCATAACAGAGCGGCTGGAGAGCCGGGCAGATAAAGCAACAAAAGGCCAAACGTCAGAACAAGCGCGATGGTGCCCACGACCTGTCCGAAAGGGACTTTGAAAGGCCTGACCATGTCGGGCTCAACCCGTCGTAATCTCAAGAAAGAAACAACGACGAACAAATAGGCAATGACAATCGCGAAAGACCCTGCATCAACCAGCCAAACTAAGATCTCTCGGCCAAACAACGGTGAAATCATACTCAAGCCACCAATCGCAAGGATGCTCACAGTAGGCGTCTTATATTTGGGGTGCAGACGTGCAAAAACCCGAGGAATCATCCCGGAGACCGCCAGGGCGTAGAGAATCCGACTACCGCCGATAATAAATGCATTCCAACTGGTCAAAATTCCCCCGACACCGGCAAGCAACATCACCTGGCCAAGCACGGAGCTACTCCAAACCGCCGCCATAGCGTCTGCAGTTGGCATCGTAGAGGCCTCTAACTCGGGTCCGGAGAGCGCGTTGCCCACAGCGAGGGAAATCGCGATATACCAGCCACCTGCTAAACATACCGAGATCACCAACAATCCGCCGATCCGATTCGGGGGCAGGTTAATCTCCTCGGCGCTCTGGGGAATGACGTCAAATCCCACCAAGAGCGCAGGCACCATGACTAAGACGCCTAAAATTCCGACGATGCCCTGGCTCAACTCAGGCACACGGGACGCGGGAGGCTCAGAAATTCCGACCCCTAGAAAAAAAAGTAGGCCAACGGCGATAAAAAGCACCGTCATCAAGGTTTGAACAAAGGCTGCAAATCGAATACCCACGTAATTAATGAAGGTCATCAGCGCTGCCCCGATCGCGCCTACAGCAACTAAAGAGGCGTAAACCGGAGATCCCGCGACTGACCAGAGCAATCCAACACCCAGGTCCGGGAACAAATACTGGAGCGCTGTAGGCAGAGCCGCCGATTCAAAGACGCAGACCGTGACATAAGCGATCACAACCGCCCAACTCGCGATAAACGATGAGGTGTAGCCCAGTGCCCGCTTCGTGTAGTGATGTTCTCCGCCCGCCAGGGGCATCGCAGAGGCCAATTCGGCATAGGCAAGGCTGATCAGGATCACAATCGACGATCCGATCATAAACGCAATCACCGTACCCATCGTACCCGCTCGGCTCAGCCATTCACCGGTCAATAGGACCCAACTCCAGCCAATCATGGCGCCACACGCCAGTGCTAAGACTTCCCGACTCAATAAGGTTTTTGCTAATCCACTGGCCATGCTGACACCTCCTAGGGCGATAATCTTTAAAACCGAAGCTTTTCAATGAAGCTTTTCACTGGGGTTGTTCACTGAACTTTTTTACTGACCTATTTCACTGGTTTTTTTTGACTAGAACGTTTCTTCCCTGATTATACCATTCAGTCCTACCGATCCATTGACCCAAAATCGACAGGGCGCGGAAACTACGCTAGTTGCCGACCGCGGCTGTGACCGATTGAACGAGTACATCCACCATCTGATCGATTTCTGAATTCGTCGCGGTGAATGCAGGCCCAAGACAAACCACGTCCCGCACTTCGCCAGTACCTCCAAAATAGTAGAAGACACCCCGATCAAGCCCCTCGGCAACAATTTGATTACTGACACTAAGCTCTTGGGGAAATCGATCTAGGGTCGATCGGTCTGCAACCACTTCGATGGCAGCCAACAGCCCTCGACCGCGCACTTCGGCAACAAAGGGATGATCAGAAAATGCCAAAGACAGTTGATTGTGCAGATAAGCGCCTTGTGTTGCAGCCCGCTCTACCAATTCCTCCTCCCGCATTATCGTCAACACCTCAACAGCCGCGGCGCATGCCGAAGGGTGCGCCCCAAAAGTATTGAACATGACCTGATAGCCTGCGGACTCAATCGCACTGCCCACCCGTTCATTGGTGAAGACCCCGCCCAAGGGGGCATAGCCGCCCGCAAGTCCTTTTCCGCTGACAAGAATATCCGGTTCAATGGGCCAATGCTGATAGCCAAAATCGAGCCCAGTTCGACCAAACCCAGTCATCACCTCGTCCAAAATCAGTATGATGCCTAGCTCATCGCACAGACTGCGAACTTTGGGCCAGTAGTCCTCAGGCGGCACGATCGCCCCTCCCGAAGAACCGGTAATCGGCTCGGCGATAAAGCCAGCAATGGTGTCTGCACCTTCTGCCATCAAGACATCACGCATCTGATCAAGGTAGTACTGACCTATCGAATCGAGGTTGAGACCCTCAGGTGCCCGCAGCGGATAGGGAGCAGGCACCGAAACATAGTCCGGTAACGCGCTTTCAAGACCGCGTTTACGTCCGGGATGACCACTGATTGATGCCGTCGCAAGCGTTGTTCCGTGATAGGAAATAGATCGCCCAACCAGCTTGACTCTCTGGTGCTCTCCTATGGCCTGTTGGTATTGCAACGCGAGTTTCATTGCGGCTTCATTGGCCTCAGTGCCTCCAGAGGAGAAGTGCGCTCTGGTTAAACTTCTCGGCAACCAATTCTGATCAAGCGTGTCTACCAGCGCTAGACGACTAGGTGTTTGAAAGGGTGGCACCACGTAACTGGTTTCACTCGCCGCCGCCGCCATCGCTTCAGCCACTCTACCGCGACCATGACCAATATTAGAGACCACAGCGCCGCCCGCTGCATCTAAAATTTTTCTGCCCGAATCATCATAGAGATACAAACCTTCGGTCCGAGTGATCAATGGAAAATTTCCCGCGACAAACGGCCAACTCATTCTACTCATGCGGTTACTCCTTTGACGTTGTAGTATCCCAGATTGCCTACGATTGCTGAAGCGGATTCCAGGCCGCTCTTTCCTAATAGCAATGACTTTAATCGACCTGGCGAGCCCGCGGCTGCTTCTGGGAATGCTGCCGGCCGGTGGATATTGTCGAACCACCGGAGCAAATATGCTATTTTGCCTTCCTTCAAAGTTGAGGAATCTGCCATGAGTGGCTCAGTAAAAAGACCCTATTCTTCTCAAGTCGTTGACGGCCTTCAAAAAGCCGCCGCCCGAGCCATGCTCCATGCGGTCGGCTTCTCAGAAGATGACTTCAATAAGCCTCAAGTCGGTATCGCCTCAACTTGGAGTAACCTGACGCCCTGTAATGTTCACATCAACGATTTGGCTGAAGCTGCGGCCATTGGGGCCGAAGATGCCGATGCTAAGGCCATCACATTCAACACGATTACGGTCAGCGATGGGATCTCAATGGGATCACCTGGAATGCGTTACTCGTTGGTCTCGAGAGAAGTCATTGCTGACTCCATTGAGACTGTTGTAGCGGGTCAAGGCTTCGATGGTTTTGTTGCCATTGGCGGCTGTGATAAGAATATGCCCGGCTGCGCGATCGCGATGGCTAGACTGAACAGGCCCAGTGTTTTTGTTTACGGCGGTACCATTCAACCTGGAAAAGACCGCCGGGATGTCGTCTCTGTTTTCGAAGCAGTCGGTCAATTTGCGAGCGGTAACCTGTCAGAACTCGCCCTAAAAGATATCGAAGCCACCTCCATTCCAGGTCCAGGTTCTTGTGGCGGCATGTATACCGCAAACACGATGGCTTCGGCGCTTGAAGCACTCGGACTTTCCCCACCTAGTTCTTCTGCACAAGAAGCCATTTCGCCGCAAAAGCGGCAGGACTGTTTGGCCGCTGGCGATGCTGTTGTGAAATTGATCGCAGCAGACATCAAGCCCAGCGACATCCTTTGCCGAGAGGCCTTTGAGAACGCAATTACCGTCACCATTGCCCTGGAGGGCTCGACCAATGCTGTACTGCACCTCCTCGCGATTGCCCATGCCGCGGGCGTGCCCCTCACCATTGACGATTTTACCGAGATCGGAAAGCGCGTACCGGTGCTTGCCGATATGCGGCCCGCAGGACTTTATTCGATGAGCGAATTGATCGCGATTGGGGGTATCCAACCCCTCATGAAAACATTGCTCGAAGCGGGTTTGCTTCATGGGGATTGTCTAACCGTCACGGGGAGAACGCTGGCTGAAAATTTAGAAAGTGTCGCGCCCTACCCGGCGGATCAGAACATTATTCGCCCGTTATCAAATCCCATAAAAAAAGATAGCCATCTCATCGTTCTCAAGGGCAACCTCGCTCCAGAAGGCTCAGTCGCTAAGATTACCGGCCACGAGGGACTGAGTTTTTCGGGGAAGGCCCGCTGTTTTCATGGCGAAGAGGCCGCACTCGATGCGATCTTAGACGGCACCGTGCAATCAGGGGATGTGGTCGTCGTGCGTTATGAGGGTCCCAAGGGGGGGCCAGGGATGCGCGAAATGTTGTCTCCCACCAGCGCTATCAATGGCCGGGGCTTGTCTTCAGATGTTGCTCTTATTACCGATGGTCGCTTTAGCGGTGGCTCTCATGGCTTTGTGATTGGTCACATCACCCCCGAGGCTTACGAAGGAGGACCAATTGCGCTACTCGAAGACGGCGATGAAATCACCATCGATGCAGAGCGCAACATGATCAGCGTCAATCTGAGCGACGATACCCTCGCTGCCAGGAGCGCTCAATGGAGCGCACCCAAACCCTATACTGAGCGCGGTGTCCTGGCAAAATATGCAAAATTGGTCAGCTCTGCTTCAAAGGGCGCTGTGACCGACTAACCGGCAAAGCGCTTGGGGTCTTGAAAAGCCATTTAGTGGGTTCTAAACCTTCTCTAGGATCGGGCCGCAGAACCTTGGCGCACTTTCCTCAAATCCTTTGGAGCGCCAACAATCAATCGTTCGCTGAATCGATCGAATCCGCGGTCATAATACCGGGGGCTGGGCGTCGCTAATGCTTCGGCACCGGGCTCAGAACAACCACATAAATTCAATGTGCGAGCGAACCAAAGGCCCATTATACCCCGCGCTGGGGCAACAAAAATTGTGCACGCGCGACTGCGATCGGACGTTCAGGGTCGTCTTGCCAAAGTCTTGCGCGAACATTCGCGGCACGACGTCCCATTCTAACCACCTCAGCAGCGCCAAAGGTTTGAAGCACTCGCCCAGTCCTCAGATAATCGACATCAATGTTTACGAGTCTAGGCGGATTTGTCAAAACAGCATGGTAGACCAAGGCTAAACTCGCAGTAACGTCCAGCAAACTACCCAGCACACCCCCGTGTAAGGCGGGAAGATTCACGTTACCAATCAAATCCTCACGCGGGGGTAGTACGGTTTGCAACTGATCGCCCTCAATCATCAGTCGAATCTCTAAGAACCTGGCATAACCAGCCCTTTCTAGATGGCGCTCTGCGCACATCAACCCGGTCTCTGCTTCATTGAAAAAAGCATCTCCCATCAAACCGGTCCAATCTTTGGCTCTAGTCCACTCGGCGTACCCAACATGAATGTCGCCAGTCCTGCAGCGACAACCAGGCCGGACTCGGCATCCTCTGCTGTGGCGCGGACAAAGGCCACGTTATCATTGATCGCTTCGCACTCTGCTCGAACCCGAAGGGTTTGGGTGAGGCTAATCCGGCGTAAAAAATCCACCCGCAAATCCAAGGTCGCCATAGACGTCCCTTCAACATAATCTGGATGATCCCGGATACACCACCCAGCAGTATTGTCGATAATGGCGAGAATAGCCCCGGTATGAAAAACCTGATCACTTTCGTCATTGGCAAGGCGCGGATGACCTGGCAAAAGCACGGATATCCCCGGGCCCGGATCGTTTTCCTCGAGGACCATACCGACTGCCTCACCAAAAGGCGGCAACTCTTTTAAAGCTGTTGAAAACATTGACTTCAATTGATCACTTCGGGCGCGCTAAATCGGCATAACTCTTGGACCCCTGAGTAAACCGTATTTATAGACAAAAAACTACAGAACTGGCAGTCTGCCTGAATCCTTTCCCTCCGGGATGAATTCACTAAGGACTACAGCATGACCGTCACAGCCATGAATGAAATTGGCTTTTACACCCTAGCAGGAGCGCCCAAATCTCCCCGAGACCTTATCGAGGAAGTCGCAACCGCAGAGGCCATGGGCCTAG
>CAJYBS010000005.1 GCA_913064795.1 uncultured Gammaproteobacteria bacterium | reverse complement strand
CAAATGCTAAATACCCAGGAAGCCCCGATCACACTGAGCCTTGAAATTGGGAGCCAATCGGCTGAGGTATTGGTGCCGGCCAACGCGCTGCAAACCGTGCGGGTGCGATTGAGCCATCCGTTGAAAGCGGTTTAGTCATGCTGACATTGATCGATTTTATCATTGTCGGTGCTTATGCCCTGGCGCTTTTGGGACTGGCGCTTTGGGTGTCTCGTGGATCCTTTGGACGTCAAAAGACCACACAAGATTATTTTTTAGCCGGTCAAGCGCTGCCCTGGTGGGCCGTTGGAGCCTCCTTGGTTGCGGCCAATATATCCGCAGAACAAATCATCGGTATGTCGGGATCGGGATATGCCATTGGGCTTGCCATTGCGTCTTATGAATGGATGGCTGCGATCACTTTGATTTTGGTTGGAAAATTCCTGTTGCCGGTCTTTCTGAAGCTCAACATTCAAACCATGCCGCAGTTTTTAGAGCAGCGTTTTGATCAACGAGTGCGGCAGGTTTTAGCGATGTTTTGGCTCGCGGTTTATGTGTTCGTAAATCTGACATCGATTCTGTGGCTTGGTGCTTTGGCGATGAACACGATGACCGGCCTTGACCAGGGTTTAGGTCTCATAGCGCTGGGCACCTTTGCTGTGTTGTATTCACTTCACGGAGGACTCAAAGCGGTTGCGTTAACCGATATTTTGCAGGTGACCTTGCTCGTTGCGGGGGGACTGCTGATTTCTTGGATTTTGCTCGATCGAATCGCATTGGGAGCAGGCCCTTGGCGGGGTTTCGAGCAGGTCATGCTGGCTGCACCCGAAAAATTCGACATGATTCTTGCGCCTTCGAACCCGCACTATATGAGTTTGCCGGGCCTGTCGGTGTTGCTCGGGGGAATGTGGATTATGAACCTCTCCTACTGGGGGTTTAATCAATACATCATTCAGCGTGCCCTGGCGGCTCGCAGCCTTGTTGAAGCGCAAAAGGGGATTGCCTTCGCCGCCTTTTTGAAGCTCCTGATGCCCCTCATCGTCGTCCTGCCCGGGATCGCGATGTTTGTTCTCGAGCCCGCCCTGGAGCGGCCAGACCAAGCCTATCCTCTGGCTATGACGTTGCTACCAACCGGTATCAAAGGGCTGGTGTTTGCTGCCTTGTTGGCGGCGATCGTCTCGTCCTTGGCTTCGATGATCAATAGCATTTCAACGATCTTTACCTTAGATATTTATGCCAAGGTCGCAGGCAACCAGGGGCAGTCCCATTTGGTGCGCGTCGGGCGTAGCGTGGCGGTGGCTGCAATGATGCTTGCCATGATTTGTGCCAAACCGTTGCTTGGGAATTTTGATCAAGCTTTCCAGTACATCCAGGAATTTACGGGATTTTTCACCCCTGGCATTGTTGTGATTTTTCTGACCGGTATTTTTTGGCGACGAACCACCCCTAACGCCGCGTTGACTGCGGCAATCGGTTCAGCGGTATTCTCATTGGGTTTAAAGTTGCTGTGGCCGGAATTGCCTTTTATTGATCGGGTTGGTCTGGTGTTTTTGCTCTGCCTAGCCCTCGCGATCCTGATTTCGCTTCGAGGCAACAATAAGGATGCAACCGGCGGCATTGATTTAGGAACCATCGAGTTTCAAACCCAAACCTCTTTTAACGGGTCGGCAGTCGTGGTCGTGCTCATATTATTAGCGCTGTATACGACTTGGTGGTGAGGATCCTCACCAGGTTGCGGGCGCATGTTGCCGCCGGTGATCAGAGCCTGGGGCTGCCCAGGCTTATGGACGCGGGGTTCCCGTTCTTGTTAACGTGTTTTAAAGCTGCTGAGTAACGAGAATGTCCGGACCACCGATTGATTATATTGATCGAACCAAAAAACAGTATGAGGCCCTAGGATTTCAAGCCTATCAGTGGGTCGACAATCAAAGTCCGGTGCCCCTGACCCCGCTTCAAAAGCCCGTATCAGAATCCAAGCTCGCGCTCATTGCCTCCGGGGGTCTTTATGCTTTGGGCCAGATCGCGTTTCATTTCAAAGACGACCTGAGCTATAGAGAAATCGATATCCATACCCCCGAGGGAGATCTTCGGGCAACGCATTTTGCTTATGATTTAGCGCCTGTCCGGCAAGATCCAAACACCGTCTTCCCCGTGGCGCCGCTCAAAGCGCAAGTGGCTGCAGGTCGCTTGGGGAGTTTGGCTGAGCGTGCCTATACGTTTATGGGCGGCATCTACTCGGCGCGAAAAGTAAAAGATATTCTTGCGCCCGCCATCGTTCATCGATTGCTGAAAGATCAGGCTGATCTTGCGTTACTCGTGCCGGCGTGACCCGTTTGTCACCAGTCCGTTGGACTGATCGCAAGAGCCATCGAGGCCGCAGGCATTCCCACGCTGTGTCTCTCAAGCGCTTATTCAATTACAAAGGCGGTTCGCCCACCGCGAGCGGCTTTTTTAGATTTTCCGTTAGGCCATACCAGTGGACGACCCCATGAATTTGAAGAGCAATGTGCGATCGCCGAGGCAGCGCTCAGCGCCTTTGAGGAAATTGATCAATCGGGTGGCATCATTCGGTTACCCTTTGAGTGGGCTGAAGATGAGGGATGGAAAGATTCGGTGATGCAGGTCAATGCCGACAATCCAGCCGCTACCAGCGATTTTAGATTAGAGCGGTTCGAGACGCCGCAGTATCAACGGAGTTCTGACAGTGAGGTTGCGGATGAAAACTGCCCTACCTGTGTCTTTTTAGAAGCTAACCCGTAATGGATACAACTGCGGTTACGAAGGTGAGTTTGTGTTAAACCCGCTCAGGGGTAGGCGCTTTTAAACAGTGAATCAAAAACGTTTGAGTCCGGCAGCCTTCCGCGAACCCTTTGCCGATTCCCGACCGATAGACACACGGGGGTGTAACGCAGAGTTTCCCTTGGCCTTGACCCGGAATGAGTCCAATGGGGGGTGTTGGAGCTCCGAGGGGTAGTGCGCGCTTTCGCGATCTAGGCGGCGGGAGCCGCCGAGTGTCGTTGTTTTCGATAAATCGTCAAGAGATAGATGCCAGCGACAAGGTCAACGAAGCCACAAAAAGCCGGGTACCAACCAAAGACGCCGGGGTTTACAAAAAACCGGTCATGGTAGAAATCGTAGAATCCGTGACTGAGCCAGGCCACAGCGATGATCACGAGGGTGAAGTCTGACTTTATCCGCCAGACCAAAAGTCCAATGCCAATGTAGGGTAGGCCATAAACTAGTTCCTTGATGACAACGGTCAGATCCATTGCGAGCACCCCAAACAATAGGTACCAAATGGGTAATGTAACAAGGAACAAAGGCCACGCACTGGCGTCCCAGTGCTTGCGGCGAATGAATGCAATGGCTGGGAAAATAAATGCAGCACCGAGGGCTAATCCAAAAATTAGAGTGCTCATAGGCCGATTGTCGTTTCTTTGATCAACGACAAACGCCATATTTTTTAGGGTGAGGAAGCAAACAAAGCGATGGGACCGCAAAGGGGATGATGTTGTCGAAAAATGCCTCGTCGTGTTGCGCCGGTGCCCGCGTTGATTCTCTACGGCTGATTGGATGACGCGCAATGCAACCCTTCAATCGATGGCTAGGATTCAAGTTTGACCGGTGGCGCGCTGTCGACGAGCTGCCAGACCGTTTCATCGGGCAATCCCATCACCATCTCGTAGGCGCCGGGTGGATAATTGGTGAGGTGCGGCCCTTCGGTTTGATCTAAGGCTGGCTGGGTTGCTAATCCCCCCTGGTCAGAAAAGGCGGGCGGTGCCTTGTAACGCGCCAGCTCCTCACTGTTGATGCCCGCGAGGGCGACAACTTCTGGGTCGATCCAGGCTTCTGGCGCCAACGCTGTTTTTGAGTAAGACAGTTCAAGGGCAAGATTTTCAGGTCCCGCAAAATAAATGGATGCACAAAAGCCGTGGTCAACGGGCCCCATGACCGGTACGCCCTTGAGTCTTAGTCGGTCACGCAGAGCGAGCAGTGTTTCGTGATCCTCAACGCGAAAAGCGACGTGTTGCATGGTTCCCGGTGCGGCATTAGCGCCGGCATTGCCTGCATGGGATTGACCCAGGGTGACTGGAATCTCGCTCATTTGCGGATTGCTGACGAACGCAATTGCGCTGTCATCATTTAATCTAAGAAAGCCATGCCAGGTGTTCTCAACGCCGTGCATCCAGTAGAGGGCAACCAGCTCCATACCGAGCTTGTCGGTAAAAAAATCGATCTGTGCCTTCATGTCTGCAGTACAAATTGCCAGGTGATGTAGGCCGTCGACTTTGCTCATAGGTTTTACTCCGGTTCTGAATTGGGCGATCGGTGTGACGTTCGGGTCACCTGCACGCCGTTCCCTCGAGAGTACCCGAAAGCGATTGTATCCGCCAAGATTCAGAGCGCCGAGGTTTCAGAATTTCGATCAAGGCTGGATCATTGATCAAAAGGCCAGTACTGTTGTCCGAACGAAAATGAAGCTAGGAATGAGTGATGAAGGTAGGACTTGCGTTTGGTAGTAGTGTAGCAATCGATGGCGAATCAACCATGGAGCTTTGTCGTCGCGCAGAAGCGGCGGGGTTTGAGTCCGTTTGGGGCGGCGAGCACGTGATCTTACCGGACGCAATCCATTCGAAGTACCCTTACACCCCAGACGGCAAGATACCCGCTGAGCCCGATACCCCAATACCTGACCCGTTGATTTGGCTGGCTTATGCGGCGGCGGCGGCGCCGACCCTGCGATTGGGGACCTGCATTTTGATCGTTCCCCAACGAAACCCCTTAATTTTGGCCAAGGAACTTGCGACCCTCGATCAACTTTCGGGGGGTCGGGTTGAATTGGGTTTAGGTGTGGGCTGGCTGAAGGAAGAATTTGAAGCCTTGGGTGTGCCCTGGGAGCGACGCGGCGCTCGAAACGATGAGTACATTGATGCCATGCGCGCGCTCTGGGCGGGGCCCCATGCCGAATTTCATGGCGACTTTGTGGATTTTGAGCCAGCGACTTGCAGCCCCAGGCCGGTCAACGGAAATATTCCGATTCTTGTTGGCGGTGATACCCCGGCCGCGATTCGGCGGGCTGTCCGTTTGGCGGATGGGTACTTCCCTGGGGAAGGTGATATCGAGCGACTCCGGGCATTGATTAAAAAAGTTCACGAGGGCTGTGAAGCCGAAGCGCGGGATCCAGCGAGTCTTGAGATCAATGCCATGTTTGGTGCGCAAATGA
The DNA here is from genome assembly GCA_913064795.1 of uncultured Gammaproteobacteria bacterium. Taxonomy (GTDB): domain Bacteria; phylum Pseudomonadota; class Gammaproteobacteria; order Pseudomonadales; family Azotimanducaceae; genus UBA9926. The sequence continues at coordinate 14,021 of CAJYBS010000005.1, read as the reverse complement.
TGGATCCTGAAGCAGGTGTGGCTGAAATGCGCGAGGCGGGTGTGGGACGAATGATGATTCCTGCCTTTTTCTTTGCAGGACCAGGCGGCCTGGATCGAATGGATGAACTTGCGGAAAAAATCATGCCGCTCACTAAGGACTGATCACCGGGCATTCAGTTTCTCAAAGCTCAACGCCATTGGTGTGCTGACTGAGGGATTGACGTTTTCATTTGATGTGGGCTTGATTTGCTAGGGTCCGATCCGTCTAAGCCCAGACGATTGCGGCCCGTGCAGATGACCCAGCGCTGCTTAAATTAAGCGCCGCGAATCTGCATAATGTGTGATCCAGGACGATGCAGATGGAGTGAACGATGGCCCCCGGGGAAGAGTTTGAGACAACGACCCTGAATAAGGTGCGGCAAGTTGCCGAGGCTGCGCATTATGATCGGGAAACGGTTCACGCTGTTTTAGACGCAGGTCTCGTGTGCCAAGTCGCGCTTATCGATCAAGACCAACCGATTATTGTTCCCATGACCTATGGACGTAGCGGCGACACGCTATATCTGCATGGGGCTCGAAAAGCGCGGATTGTTAAAGCCCTCGCGGAGCATCCCAAAGCTTGCGCGCATGTAACTCTGGTCGATGGCATTGTGATCGCACGGTCGACGTTTAATTCTTCGATGAACTACCGCTCAGTGACTGTATTCGGGCGACCCACGTTGATAGAGGATCCCGACGAAAAACTCGCAGCCTTAGAAATTATCAGCGAGCACTTGGTACCTGGGCGTTGGCACGAAGTTCGGCCGTCACTCGATCGTGAGGTTAAAATGACCGGGGTGATTCGATTCGAAATTGAATCAGCGAGTGCAAAAGTTGCAGCGGGTCCGCCAGAGGACGAGGATGAGGATTACCAGAGCGCTGTTTGGGCGGGTGTTTTGCCCGTGTCTTTGCAAACGGGTACGCTTCAGCCAGATCCAGCGCTTCCCAGTGAGATCGATCCCTCAACCGTTTGTCTGACCCTCGAAGATAAGACCTATTAACCGCGTTGGGTGAAGACGTAAAAGATGAAGTCGTCAAGGGTTAAGTTGTTCATGATGAAGCGGCGTTACCGAGCTTAATAGGCCCCGGCGCCCCCATCGGTGGCGCGGTAGTTTATTCATCAGGCCATCAATACATCTAGCAAAGCAAGCGCGGGTAGTTTCACGCGAAAGGTAAGCCCTCGATTGAGCCTAAGCGGGCACCGAATTGTTTGACGCCAGTTCTACCTCGATGGTCTCCATGGTCTTTCGATCTAAACGATAGAAGAAAAAAGCCAGGGTCCCGAGGGTCGCGAGGATTGCCGGGAAGACCGTGAACATCAAACGGATCCCTAAAATAGTCTCCTCTGTCTGGGCCTGGTTAGCGACAAACCCGTACCAGGCAAGAATATACCCCGACAAACCCGCGCCCACGGCAAGACCGAGTTTTTGCGCGAACTGAACCCCGGAGAACACCAGTCCCGTTGATCGTCGTCCGCTCTTCCATTGGCCATAATCAGCGACATCAGCATACATTGACCACACTAAAGCAGGCGTGGGGCCGTTGATCACAGAGCCCAAGCAGTTCACCAACACCATCGTCCAGTAATAGTCTGCAGGGATGAAAAAGAAGGCGACAGAGGCGGCCGCGTTGCCGATTGAGAGCAGAATCATTAGGGTTCGTTTCTCGAAATGTGTCGCCAGGGTTTTGGTAAACAAAATGCCAACGAGCATCGAGAGGGTGCCAAGGGACATGAAAACACTGGTTTTATCAAAGTCGAGGCCCAAGAGCTGAAAGAGCACTCCGCCGTCATCTCCAATGTAGTATTTGAAATAATAGAGGGTGCCACCTGAACGCACCGCGATCGACATTAGCGTAAGGATCCCGGCAATGAACACGACGATCCAAGGTCCGTTTTGCATCAGAGCTTTGAGGTCTGCCTTAACGTTGTTGTCCTGCTTTGGGGGCTGGACCCGTTCTTTTGTGGTTGCAAAACAAATCCAAAAAAACAGGACGGACAGAACAGCGAAGATTCCCATGGTCAGTTGAAAGCCAAGGACGTCATCGCCGCCGCCAAGGAGTTCTTTGAGCGGCCCGACAAAGGTGACAACCAGCCAGCCTGCGGAAAACGCGAAGAAAAAGCGGTAGCTTGAGACTTTAGTGCGTTCGATCGATGATGACGAAATGACGCCCATCAGTGCTGAATACGGCACATTGATCGCGGTGTAAGCCAGCATCATTAGGGTGTAGGTCACGTAGGCGTAGATCAGCTTGCCCGAATCACTGAGATCGGGGTTTGCAAACATCGCGTACCCAAAAATACCGTAGGGTACTGCCATCCATAGAAGATAAGGTCTGAATTTGCCCCATCGGGTCTGGGTTCGGTCGGCGGTCATCCCCATCAATGGGTCAGTAACGGCATCGATGACCTTGGTAACGATCAGCATGGTGCCAACAGCTGCCGGAGAGATGCCGAAGATGTCGGTATAGTAAAACAAGAGAAAAACATTGAAGGTCTGAAAAAAGAAATTCGAGGCGCCGTCACCGAGTCCGTAACCGACTTTCTCTGTGAAGCTCAATGACTGTGAGGCCGCGTTCATCACAATTCCCCTTGTTGTTATTTTTGATGCCCGGAACCCAGTCCTCGATCGGCGGCAGGTGCGTCGAAGGCCAAGGCCGGGTCGCGTGGGAGCTTAGCACAGGCTAGATGCGGGCTCAGCTCGATGCGACGAATGAGCCGACGGAATGGAACCAACAACTTTGAGGGGCTTGAAGATAAATGGCTCACGCTTTTCCTGAGCCACGGGACCGGAAAAGAGCGCGACCTCCCAGGGTCTTTTGGTATAGGAGTTTGAAGGAGTGTTCGCGTCGACGGATTCAGTTGCAACACCGTCAATCCTTAGTATTGGCGTCCGTCCTAATAAAAGGTCAGGATAAGTGCTTTGAACGCTTTGAACGCTTTGAACGCTTTGAACGCTTTGAACGCTTTGAATCCATGATAGGACCCTTATGAAAAGCTTGCCCGATGTCTGACCACAAACCGATCGTTGTCGTAATGGGTGTGACTGGGGCGGGTAAAACCACCGTTGGTCGCGCGCTTGCTGCGCGTTTAGGCATCCCTTTTTTTGATGCCGACGATTTCCATCCTCCTGCCAATCTTAAAAAAATGCGGGCTGGTGATCCGCTCACCGATGCGGATCGCCAGCCGTGGTTGTTGGCCTTGCGTTCTGCCATCGACGATTGGTTGTTGGCTCAGAAGGGCGGCGTTTTGGCGTGCTCAGCCTTGAAACAACAGTATCGTGAAACCCTCGAAGGGCCCCGGGGGGATGTCACTTTTTTTTATCTCAACGGGCCGACGTCGTTGCTCCGATCGAGGCTTGAGGCCAGAGAAGGTCACTTCATGCCTAGTAGCTTGCTGCAGAGTCAGCTCGAGACCTTGGAACCCCCGAGCAATGCTTTGTTTCTCGATATTCAGCGTTCCCCTGAAGCGCTGGTTGATCTTGCTCTGGGGTATCTAGGCGAGCTGGGTTTCAGAGTTGATTGAGTGGCCGTGACCCACGGGGTCTTGTAGTATCTTTCCAATACAAAGTTTTTAACTCGCAAAAAGTGATGCAATAAGAAGGAAAGTGGTTATGGGGATCAGAGACGTTGTTTCAGTGCTGTCAGAGCTGCCGACACTGTTGAAATTGAAAAAAGGCATGGTTCCGCGTCCAGCGTCCGTCGCAGATTGCTTCGGGGCTCGGGTTGAGGCGAATGCAGCACAGTGGGGCAGCAGACCGGCGATCCATTTTGAGGGGGATGAAGTCACCTGGAGTGAATTCAACGCGCTCGCAAATCAATACGCAAATTACTTAAAAGCTCAAGGCTTGGTTCGCGGAGATACGGTCAGCGTGATTATGGAAAATCGCATTGAATTTCTTGCGTTGCTTGTGGGCGTTAACAAGATCGGAGTGACGGCGGGTCTGATTAATACAAACTTAACGGGTAAACCTCTGATGCACTGCATCACGGTCACCCATTCCAAGAAATGTATTTTTGGCAGCGAAATCTCGGGTGCCTTGAGCGAAATCAAAGATGAGCTTGGCCTGGATGAGGGCGAAGACTATTTCGAGGTCCCGGAACGTGGGGAAGAGCCGGCGACGAATTGGGCAAAAAATCTTGCGGAAGGCGCGTCACAGGCGCCTGTAGATAATCCTTCGGAGACTGGCGCCACCACCCTCGGTGAAACCGCCCTATACATTTTTACATCGGGAACAACGGGTTTGCCCAAAGCTGCGGTTCTATCAAATCGCCGTTATTTGACCAGTGCTGATATGGCCGCCAAAGCTGGCTTTAAATGCACCGAGCAGGATCGTATGTATATTTGTTTGCCGCTTTATCACGGCACGGGCCTCATGGTCGGAGCGGGAGCGGCGATGGTCTCCGGCGCCAGCATGTTTGTTCGCCGAAAGTTTTCGGCCTCAAACTTTCTTAGAGAGATTCGTGAGCAGCAGTGTACTTTGCTGGTTTATATTGGGGAGCTTTGCCGGTATCTGGCCAACACCGAAGCGCTCAAGGATGATCATAAAAATCCCCTACGCGCGATGATGGGCAACGGCTTGCGCCCGGATGTTTGGATGGATTTTAAGCAGCGATTTGGCATCGAGCGCATTGCGGAATTTTACGGCGCCTCTGAGGGCAACGTGGCTTTTGCGAACCTGATGAATCGAGATTGTACTGTTGGGATGACCTCCGCCGAGGTGGCGCTTGTTCAATACGATGTTGATAACGATGAAATTGTTCGTAATGAAGACGGCTATTGTGTCCCAGTTGCCGAGGGTGAGCCTGGCCTGCTGCTCGGTAAAATTACCGAAGACACTGTTTTTGAGGGCTACACCGACCCAGAAGCTACCGAAAAGAAGGTCATTCGGGATGCCTTAGAAGGTGGCGATGCTTGGTTTAATTCAGGAGACCTGATGCGAACCGTGGACGTGGGTTACACCCTGGGGTATCCGCATTATCAGTTTGTCGATCGGGTCGGGGACACCTTCCGCTGGAAGTCGGAAAACGTGTCAACCAACGAGGTCGGAGAAATTATCAATGGGTTTCCCGACGTTAAGTTCTGCAATATTTACGGCGTTGAAATACCCGGAGCGGATGGTCGAGCCGGGATGGCAGCGGTGACTTTGAATGAAGGCGTTGATCAATTCGATGCCGCTGGATTCTCAGAGTTCGTCCAGAAGCAATTGCCGGCCTATGCCGTCCCGCTTTTCGTCAGAATACAGCCCGACATTGATGTCACCGGGACCTTTAAGATGGTCAAAGGTGAGCTTCGTAAGCAGGCTTATGATATTAAACAGTTTGATGACCCGGTGTTTGCGATGCTGCCGGGCAGTCAAGGCTATCAACAATTCGACGAATCGAGTCTCGAGTTAGTTGAGACAGGCAACGCAGGATTTTGAGCCCAGGTCCGATTGCGCTGGCAGAGGATTTCCCCGAAGAGTCACAAGGCCCGTCGCGAAGGTTCTAATGGTCTTTGAAGCGTCGGGTTAACGGCGAGATGACTGGACTTCCGTGTTGGGTTGCGGGTTGCGGATTGTTGAGGGAGTTCTCTTGCAGGAGCCACGGCTGGCGCGCAGATGAGCTGCAGCAGCCTCGTCTTAGAACGGTGCATACAAGGGGGAAAGAATGACCGACGCTATGAAAAACATCGAATTTCAATCGGCTACTGAGTTAGCTCGACTGATCAAGAGCGGTGGGGTGTCGTCGGTTGCGCTGACCGAGCATTACATCGATCGCATCCAACGGTTTGATGGCGAAATCAATGCTGTAGTGGTGCGGACCTTTGAAGCCGCCCGTAAGGCCGCCCAGCAGGCTGACGAAGCGCTGGCCGAGGGGCGAGACCTTGGGCCCTTGCATGGGTTGCCCATGACGATTAAAGAATCCTATGTCTTAGAGGATACCCCGACGACCTGGGGACTTGAGGCTTTCCGAGAGAATCTTGCGACCACTGACGGATTAGCAGTCGCACGTTTTAAACAGGCGGGGGCGCATTTTCTGGGTAAGACCAATGTCCCCGTGGACCTTGCGGACTTCCAAAGCTACAACCCAATCTACGGCACAACGGGCAACCCCTTCGATGTGACTAGAACCCCAGGGGGTTCATCAGGGGGCAGCGCCGCTGCTTTGGCAGCTGGGTTTTCTGGTCTTGAAGCAGGATCAGACATTGGCGGATCGATTCGAAATCCTGCGCATTTTTGTGGTGTCTATGGCCACAAGCCCACCTATGGCATCGTACCGATGCAAGGTCACGAATTGGTCCCAGGACTAGCCCAGGGCGATTTGGCTGTTTGTGGCCCTCTTGCTCGAAGCGCTGAAGACCTTAGCCTGGCGCTATCCATTATGGCGGGCCCGGCGGCGCGCCAAGGCACCGGCTGGCAGTTGGCCTTGCCCGCCGCGAAGCATCAGCGGCTTAAGGATTTTAGAGTGGTGATTTGGGCCACCGATGATCTTGCCCCAGTCGCACCGATTGTCGAGGAGCGGGCGCTTGATCTTGGGGCGCGGTTAGCTGCAGCCGGCGCAACGGTCTCGTATACGGCGCGCCCGAATTTTGACCTTGAAGCTGGGCACCAGAATTACCGAACGCTACTCAATGCCGCGATGACAGCGGGTATGGACCGGGCACAGGTGGCTCGATTGATGGAGCGTGTCGCGCATCTTGACCCGATGGATCAATCAGAAGACGCCATTAATGCGAGGGCTGCTGTGCTCCCGCACCGTGAGTGGTTACGGGCCAATCATCGCCGGGAGGCGATTCGCGCTGCATGGGATCAATTCTTTGGGGACTGGGATATTGTGGTCTGTCCCCAGATGGCGTCCACGGCCTTCCCCCATGATCAGGGGCCCTTTGGTCAGCGGCGATTAATCACCGATGGCATTGATCAACCCTATTTTGAGCAGCTTTTTTGGGCGGGTTTGGCGATCAATGCCTATCTCCCGAGCACGGTGTTCCCAACCGGGCTGGCGAGCAATGGATTGCCGGTGGGATTACAGGCGATTGGCGGACCCTTTCAGGATCATCTCACGATTGAATTTACTCGGCAGGTAGCCGATGTCTTAGGCGGTTTTGTTCCGCCCCCAAGGCTCTCAGAGTCTTGATTTGATCGGCATCTTTCAAGGATCTGAGTCAGAAGCACAGCTTTGACCAAGAAGGTGGGCCTGGGTTCAGGTCTCCGTCTGAGAGTTTTGTCTCAGAGCCTTTCTATTAAAGCCTCGCCATCAAAGCCTTACAATTGGAACTTTGCTTCAAGCTTTCTATCCAGGGTTTCTACTACGGTTTTCTATCCCGGCTTTCTCTCCCGGCTTTCTGTCACAGCCCTTCCACCACAGCTCTTCCACCAAAGCATTTGCATTAAATCCTTTGAATTAAATTCATTGAATTAGAGCGCTTGCATGAAAGCCCATCGCTAGAAGGGCTTGAATAAGAACCTTAAGATCATCACACGGCTTGTTTTTGCCCCGGCCTAAGGCCCAATTCGGGTCCCCGGGCTAAGCCGCGACTGGCTTGCTATACAAGCACCCCTTAAGAATGCGGATGAACCCGCACGGGCAAATCGGTGATGCCTCGGACAAAACTCGATCGCAATCTTTTTGGCGCTCCAACGACCTCAACCTGTTCAAAGCGTTTCATGATTTCTTCCCAGACAATTCTAAGTTGCATCTCAGCAAGGCGATTGCCCATGCAGCGATGAATCCCAAACCCAAAAGCGAGGTGGTGGCGAGCGTTGCCTCGATCAATGATGAACCGATCCGGTTGATCGATCACGTCCTCATCGCGATTGCCCGAGATGTACCACATCAGCAGTTGATCGTTTTTTTGGATATGCCGGCCTCTCAATTCGATGTCCTGGTTTGCGGTGCGCCGCATATAGGGTAGGGGCGTCTGCCAACGAATAATTTCTGAGACCATGTTGGGGATTAACCCGGGGTTTGCCCGAAGCTTGTCGTATTCGGCGGGATTTTGGTTAAGCGCTAAAACACCACCGCTGATGGAATTTCGGGTGGTGTCGTTGCCCCCAACAATTAAGAGTATGAGATTGCCAAGAAACTCGTGGGGCGCCATGTCTTTTGTATCTTCGCCGTGGACCAACATGGAAATAAGATCTGAGCCTGGTGTTTCCTGAGCGGCACGTTCGTTCCAAAGTCGGGTGAAGTAGGCGAGACATTCAAGGAGCTCATTCTGGCGCTGTTCCGCGGTATCGACGATGCCTGTGCCTGGAGGCGCGGTTGCGACATCGGACCACCGGGTGAGCTTACGGCGGTCTTCAAAAGGAAAGTCAAACAGAGTTGCTAACATTTGTGTCGTGAGTTCAATGGAAACTCGGTCGACCCAATTAAATGTCTCCCCCACCGGCAGGGCGTCAAGAATACTGCCTGCTCTAGTTCTAATGGTGCCCTCGAGTTTTGCTAGATTGGGGGGTGCAACCACGCCGCTGACAGTCGCGCGCTGCAAATCATGTTTGGGCGGATCCATCGCGATAAAATTAGAAAACGCCAACTCATTTGGATTCGCCGGCAAATCGACTTGGGGTCCCACGGTGATTCCGTGGGCTGAAGAAAAGAGCTCGTGGTGTTTGTCGACGAACATGATGTCTTCAAATTTTGTAATGGACCAATAGCGCCCGATGCCAGGTAGCTCATTGAGATGTACCGGGTCCTCTTCTCGAAGTCTCTTGAAATGCGCAAATTGAAGGTCCTCCTGAAAAAGGCGGCCATCGATCATGTTGATGTCTTCAATAGGGACTGAGTAAGGATCTCTTATGATGGGCGGTGGGTTATCGGACAGAAATGGGCTCGAAAATCCCCGCTGCTGGCCCTCAGATTCGGTCGTTGCAACAGATTCGCCCATAGTGATCAGCTCAAAATAGGATGATGGCACGTTATCAGGAAAGTGTAACATCGCCAATCCAGCATAGTAGTCGGTGATATCGCTGTATCATCGCACCGAAATGGCCTGCAACGGTTCAGTCAAGGCTTTAGACTCTGGGATTTTCAAAGTGGGGAGACTGAATGCCTGAGTCCTATGAAATCGATGTCGGTGGTCGGGTGATCAGGGGTGACTATTGGCGTGTAGAAGGAGGGCTCCCAACGATCGCGCTGCATGGTTATCTGGATAACGCGAACAGTTTTAAGGTACTCGCCCAGCACTTGCCAGATCATGATCTGTTTGCGATGGATTTCGCGGGTCACGGTTACTCGGACTATCGCGGGGCCTCAGAGGTTTATCACGGTTTATCGGACATTCGGGATGTGCTTGCGGTAGCGGATCACCTTGGATGGCCTTCTTTTCATATTATTGGCCACTCCATGGGCGCGGAGATAGGCTCTCAAATCGCTGGATTATTCCCGGATCGGGTGCGCTCGCTGGTCTGTATTGATGGATTTTGTAGCACTCATTCTGAGGCGATGACCCTCGAGCATTTGGCCCAGTCCGTGACGTCATCGCTGAAACGGACGTCCGCACTCAAAGTTTTCCCAAGTCTATCGGCGATGACTGAGCGATTGGCGGAGGTAACCGGGCAAGAGTGGGACTCGGCCAGCCTGATTGTCGCCCGAGGTCATCGTGCCGTTGAAGAGGGATTCACTTGGCGCTCGGACCCGCGATTTAAAGGCGCCGGCCCTTCCGAGCTCACAGCCCTGCAATTGCGTGAACTGATCCAAAGCATCAAGGCACCCACCTTGGTGATTCTCGCGGATCTTACGAACACTTGGCTGCAACGTTCGATGGATATTTTGATCCCGATGGAGCCTGCGTCGATTCTGCTGACATACCTGCCGGCGCACCATCACCTGCACATGCAGGGCCAGAGCAGTCAGGTCGCTTCCTTGGTCCGCCGTTTTGAAGACGGTGAAGATCTTAGCGCTTTGGCTGTAACGCCAGCGCAGTATCGCCGCTTAACGGGTGCGTTGACCGCGGCTGAGTAATTGCGCTCGAGCTTAGCGCAGTTTCTACCGGGCGGTCGGTGTCCGGGTGATCCGGAGGCTTGATTTGACTTCCCCTTGGACTGCGTCGGCGAGCGCTCCGAGGAGACCTTTGGCAAGCACGGTGCCTCGTGTGATACTGACCCGAATAGCACCCGTAAGCTCAAAAAACCCATGAGGAAATGAACGTGTCAACGGCTAAATTTCGTGAAGAAACCCGAGTTTGGATTGAGGAAAACTGTCCCCCGGGGGCCCGGGGTTCTGGACAAATTCCCTTCGGAAGTCGTCAGGTCGAGCTCGAAGCGGATACTGCGCTCTGGCTCGAGCGTATGGCTGAGAAGGGCTGGACTGTGCCGACCTGGCCCAAGGCCTACGGCGGTGCTGGGCTTGAGCGAGATTACTACGAGGTCTTGATTGATGAGTTGAAAAAAGCCGGCGCACGAACCCCGCTGACGGGCCGGGTCGTCAACTATATCGGCCCTACGATTTTAGAATTTGGTACCGATGCCCAAAAACAAAAGTGGCTGCCGATTTGTGCTCGGGGTGAGGGCGCTTGGGCAATGGGCTATTCCGAACCCGGGGCTGGCTCGGATCTCGCCAGCTTGAACACCAGGGCCGTACGCGATGGTGATCGTTACCTCCTTAATGGCTCAAAAATGTGGACAAGCGATGCCACGCTGTGTGATTACATTTTTGTTTTGGTTCGAACCTCCCCCGAAAAGCCCAAGCATGAGGGTATTACATTGATGCTGGTCGACATGCATCAGCCTGGGGTCAAGGTTTCTCCGATTCAACTCATCTCTGGGGCGTCGCCCTTCTGTGAGACGCATTTTGAAGATGCGGTTGTCTCGGTAGATGACGTGATCGGTGGTGTTGATCGTGGCTGGACCGTGGGTAAGCGATTACTTCAATTTGAGCGCTCTACCCATGCCGGGATCAATATTTCAGGCTCCCAAGGCGGCCGCTCCGAGGAGAGCAAAATGCCGGAATGGGTCGGTGATTATGTTCCGAAGGTCAGTGGTAAATTGTCTGACCCTGCCCTTAGGAAGTGGCTCACAGAGTTCGAAATGAATTCCCATGCGCAACGTTTAACCCAGCGTCGCGCGATTGAGGAGCTGAGTTCCAGGGCGCCTGGATTTACATCGTCGGCTGTAAAATTGACCAATGCCCTAAACATTCAAAATGGTGACGAACTTTTGGTGGCTGCAATGGGTCATCAGGGGCTTCGTTGGGATGTGCAAACGGCGGATCAGCAGGAGCTCGCAGTGTTGCAAAAATGGCTGTATCAAAAGTCGTTAACGATTGCCGGCGGCACCAAAGAGGTCCAGCTTAATATTATTGCGAAGCGGGTACTCGGGTTGCCTGATTAGGAGAGGAGGTCTAGTGGAAACGAAAGCGATATTTGTCACGGGTGGAAGCGGCGGCATGGGGTTGGAAACCGGTCGTCGATTTCTAGAAGCGGGTTGGCGGGTTGGGTTGTTCGATGTGTCTGCCGCCGGACTTCGAGACGCCGAGGCCAGCCTAAACTCTGATCGATTGATGACGCAAGTTCTAGACGTCACACAGCCAGAAGATTTTGCTGCCGGGGTGGCTGCCTTTGGAGAATTCTCTGGCCAGAGAATGGATATTCTGTTCAATAACGCCGGCATCGCCCCAGGAGGGTTGCTCGAAGAGATGCCGATTGAGACCGTCCAGTCTGTAATGGACATCAATGTCATGGGGGTTATACACGGTATTCGAGCTGCCCTGCCGTTACTTAAGACCACTGAGAATGCCTTGTGTATCAGCACTTCCTCCTCGGTCGCGACATTCGGACATGCGATGCGCGCCGCCTACACGGCGAGCAAATTCGCGGTGAAAGGATTAACCGAGGCGTTATCGCTTGAGCTTGAACAGTACGACATCCGAACTGCGGACGTGCTGCCAGGATGCATTGACACGCCAATGCTCCGCGGCGAGACGGCCAAGGGCGCGGGTAAGCCTTTTGAGCTGTCGATGCTCGATCGATTACCGAAGGAAGGTCCTTATCGGTTAATGCCAGCCAGTGCGATCGCTGATGCGGTTTGGGAGGCTTATCTCGACAGTCGCCGAATACACTTTTATGTGCCTGAGGAGGTCGGGGATACCGACCGGGTCAAGGCAACGGATATACAAGCGGCGCGCTCGGAGATTTTTGATTTCTTATTTCGTCCTCGCTAAAGCCGAGGCAATGGGTGGCGGGTTGGGTAGAACGTTAGCCGCTTGTCAGGACAAACCGAAAGTCGCCTTGATGCCGTCGATGACGAATTCGATCGCCAGCGCCCCCAGCAGTAAACCAAAGACACGCTGGATGGCGCCAACGACTGATTCCGGCAGCGCCTTTGCGACTTTTGATGACAGCCACAGTGAGGTCGCGGCCATCATAAGAATGAGCAGGATCGGCAAAAAGCCGATGATTTGGTGCTCGACGCTGGCGTTGCTTTTCTCTTGCATGAGCATGGTGATGGCAATCGCACCGGGACCGGCGATCAGCGGAATCGCGATCGGGAAAGTGGCAAGAGATGACAAGGCTTTATCTCGCATCGCCTTGTCCATCGTGTCTTGTCGTTGTTCTTGTCTTTGCTCAAAGAGCATTTGATAGGCAATCACAATTAAAAAAAGCCCGCCGATAATTTTGAAGGAATCAATACTGATGCCCATGTAATGCAGGACGGTGCTGCCGAATAACCAAAATGCAAGCAGCACACAGAGTGCCGTAAAACCGCTTTGCAGGGTGAGCCTCCTGACCTCGGTCTTGCTCAGCCCCTGGGTGAAGGGTGCGAAGATAGGCAGGAGACCAATCGGGTCAATCGCAACAAAAATCAGGATCAAGTTTTCAAGAAAAAGGGTCGGCATGGTTGTGGTCTGGGTCAAAAGGTGGCGGATTAAAACCGGCTATCGCGTTGTCGTCAACCCATTTTTTTTATCTGACATCTCGGTTCGAAATTATCGATCAAAAGCCGGATTAGACCAGACGTAAGCCTCAATTGGCGAGTCCAAGGCCTGAGACTGGGCTGGACCGTCAATGGGGAAACCATCTCCAGAGGCTGTTTGATCGGATGCTGAGAGTCGAGCGGCTGGGCATTATGACTAGGTTGCTCAAACCGAGTTTTAATCGGTCATCGAGCAAAGTCCCAGGAAAAAGCCAGGACCCAGGTCAGGCAAACGTCCCTCGGTTAACCTGCCTTGATGATTGGAGGACGCGGGCTTTAAGAGCCCCGGGATTCACTCCGTTCGAGCCCTGCCATGCTGCCCTCTTCGCGCCAGGCCGCCATGCGCTGAAAGAAGGGGATAGGACCTTTGCCATAAGCGCTGTTTTGAGTGCTGGTGGGGTTGGGTTGACCCTCGTTGTTGTAATAGCCTGGTGTGCAGTCGGCCTGAAAGGACTCGCTGATCCGTGAGAGTCCAATGATTTCCTGGACCCAGGCATCTTCAGCAACCTGGCTAGGTTCAATGGCGGTAACACCCTCTTCAAGACACCGTTGAATGATGTAACGTATGTGATGGGCTGATTCATCCATGGCATGTGGAAAGTTGGTTGTAAATCCTGCCTGGGCGGTACTCATGAAAAAGACGTTGGGGAAGCCGCGACTGTGGAGGCCGTGGAGGGTTTTTAGCCCCGTTGCCCATTTGTCACTGAGCCGCTCTCCGTCTCTCCCTTGCAAGTCATATCCCGCCCTTCGGGTGTAAGCGGTGCCGACCTCAAAACCGGTGGCAAAGATGACGCAATCAACCTCATAGGTCTGACCGTTCGCGGTCACTCCATTGGCCGACATCGACGTCACACCCTGACCCTGGGTGTCCACCAGGGTGACGTTGGGGCGGTTGAAGGTCTGCAAATAGTTGTCGTGGAAACAGGGGCGCTTGCAAAACTGACGATAATAGGGCTTGAGGGCCTCAGCGGTTTTAGGGTCTTCAACCAGGGTGTCGACCCGGGCCCTGATCTGTTCCATTTTTTGAAAATCTGCCATTTCCATCAGCTTTGGCATGTCCCGGGGATCAATATCTTTGCCACGATACTTCCCCATGGAAATCTGATTTCTG
>CAJYBS010000004.1 GCA_913064795.1 uncultured Gammaproteobacteria bacterium | reverse complement strand
AATCCACCGTTGGCCATGTTCATCACCGCTAGGCTGCCGAATATCGCTGGGATAAAGGAATCGCCGCCGGTCTCAGAATATCGCCATAGGTTTTCCTCAGCGATTAATTCATCGCGGGCATAACGTAACCCCATCGTCAAAGCGAATTTGTCATTGATTTGCCAGACGCCCTGAGAGTATGCAGCAAAAGCCTCTCGCTGAGTCTGGGTGTGATAGAGCAAATCGCTACCTATTGTATTTGGACCCCATTGGACATCGAGGTCTGGATGCGTGCCGGGATCTCCAAGCCAGGGAGACAACTGAAGGTTGTACGCATCTGGGTCCTGGAGGGAATCGTTTCGATTACAGCCAAATGCAGTGCTGCCCTCACATGAATCACGCGCGCCGTGCAATGTAGTCATAGGACCCGGGCCAAAAATAGCCGTACTGAACATGTAAGGGTCTATAAACCGCCGCTCACCAACCGAACTATAGAAGTCACCGCGCTGATCGATCGTCGCATCGTAAAAATAGATACCCGACGTCAAGCTAAAATCCTCCGAGAAATCAACAACCGCAACCAGCTCATGGGATTCATAAACCGCTTCATGATTCACGTAGAACTGTCGGTCATGAAATCTACTGGCAGTATTGTCATCGTCTGTAGTCCGTCGGTAGATCAACTCATTGAAGCCAAAGATATATTTCAGCTCCACATTGTCGGTCAACTGATAGATCAAATTAAGCTGCGTTGTGTCCGCTTCGAACTCTTCTCGCTGCAGCCCATTGGTAGCAGCGCAAAGATCGCTCCCGTTAATCTCATCAGAGAAAACACAAGCATTATAGGCAGCTCTCGATTCTGGGCTGCTGTAATTAAAGCCATCTAGCGAGGCTGCAGCATTTTGAAATCCATCAAAGTCGGCGAAATCGATTCCTGCCCGATTGTTCTGCGCTTGAACCTGCTCTCCAGTATTCGGGTCTGTGAACATATAGACAGCACGGTTTGGCACTAAAAAGTTGTTCGCCAATGGATCGGTGACCGAGGGATCGACACGTCGATACCCTGGCACGAGTGCATCAAAATTTCTTTCTGCGACGCCTTCCTCATTGAGCACGACCAGCCCGCCGCCATTCGCACCACCGAAGGGTCGATCCACGCGCATCCCATTGTGTCGTATGTTCAGCGACCACTTGTCATTGGGATCCCATTGAATCTGCCCATTGAAGTTCTTAACGCCTAGCCCGTCTAAGTCTCTACCGTCTCCAATTTCCTTAATGACACCATCACGGTTTCGCAACGCGAAATTCATCCGACCCGACAGCGTCTCTGTGAAGGGCCCGTTGAGCATACCGTAGGATTCGGTTTGGCCGGTGTTGCCCATAATGGTTTTGATCGCCCAATCAACTTCTTGCGTGGGTTTCTTCCAAATCATGTTGATTGCGCCGCCCACTGCATTTCGACCATACAGTGTGCCCTGAGGGCCTCTAAGTACCTCAACCCGGTCAACGTCCCAAAAAGTCTGAGCTGTCGCCGTCAGAAGATCCTCAGAGTAAACACCATTCATGTAGGTTGCTACACCAGGATCACCGCCCAGTGCACGGAAGTTACGACCAACGCCTCGAATCGTGGCGTCGTAGGGCTGAATTGTTGTCGCGGGAACAAAGTTCTGAAGATCCTCTTGGTTACGTATACCAAAATCATCCATGAACTCAGTTGTAAAGGCTGTAATAGACATTGAAGTGTCTTGGATAGAGGCCTCACGGCGCTCCGCAGTCACAATCACTTCTTCGATTTTTCTTCCTGTTTCTTCTGCAATCGCCAGCGATCCCGCGGGTAAAACAAACCCGGCAGCCACCAACCACGCCAACTTGGCTCGATTAGAAACCATAACTTCCCCCTTATTTTTATTATTGCAGCTGATTTTTCACCAGCTATGACCCCCTTATAGGACACTCGTGACAAAAAGTAAACAACCTCACGGTCTTCATGGGCCTTGGAAAGGCAGGGTCGATCAGCAGATATCTTCCGACTCAAGAGGTTTCAATCAGACTAGGCGCGCCTAGTCGGCCAGGGAATCGCGAAAGTTAGACGCTTCAACTGACCTTGTGATCTACCAAATCTGCACCCGCTCCTCTCTGGGTAGCCAAAGCGCGTGCTCAGGCCCCACGTTGAAAGCCTGATACCAATCATCAACATTACGAACAATGCCATTAATCCGATATTTCGGCGGCGAATGAGAATCTGACTTCAACAACTGCAAGGCCAGATCGTCGCGACGATGAACCCGCCATACCTGCGCGTAGGCTAGGAAAAACCGTTGTTCCCCAGTGTAACCATCAATGACCGGAGCAGGACGGCCATCCAGCGACAACCGATAGGCGCTGAGTGCAACTTCAACCCCGCCCAAATCACCAATATTTTCGCCCAGCGTAAAGGCGCCATCGATGAACTGCCCCGGCAGAGATTCATATCCGGCAAACTGTTCAACCAACCGACTGGTGCGACCCTTGAACCCCTCAAGATCCTCATCCGTCCACCAATTGCGTTTGACCCCCATCGCATCATATTTGGAGCCTTGATCATCGAAACCATGCCCCATTTCGTGGCCAATCACAGCACCAATCGCCCCATAGTTCACCGCGGGATCTGCATGTGGATCAAAGAAAGGGGCTTCAAGAATTGCCGCTGGGAAAACAATTTCATTAAAACTCGCGTTGTAATAAGCATTTACCGTTTGCGGCATCATGTACCATTCAGCCCGATCTGTTTTCTGACCCAGCTTTTGGATCCCCTCCTGCCAGAAAAATTGACGAATCCCCCGGGCATTTTCAAAGAGTCGCTGCTCATCGATTTCGATCGCTTCAAGTTCTTTCCATCGGTCAGGAAAGCCGATCTTTGGCTTAAAAGCCGCTAATTTTTTCAGCGCTTCTGATTTTGTGACTTCCCCCATCCAACTCAACCCGCGAATACGTTCGCCGTAAGCTGCGCGCAGCGTCTCAACCAAAGTGGTCATACTTTGTTTTGATGCTTCGGGAAAGTGACGATCAACATAGAGCTGACCGATTAGCTCGCCCAAGCCCTGCCGACTGCCGACCCTGAGCACGCCACGCTTCCAACGCGTGAGTTGCTCTTCTTGCCCCTGTAGCGTTTTTCCTCTGAATTCAAAAGCCGCATCATCAATGGCTTGGGTCAGAACATCCGAGTGGTTATCGATGATATGAAAGCTCAAGTAAGCCCGCCAATCCCTGAGCGAGACCTCATTGATCAAGGCCATCAGAGGGATAACCGTGTTGGGGTGAACCACGTTTAATGAGGGCGCCGACACAATGCCCCGCGCTGCAAAGAAATCTCCCCAGGGGAAAGCCACGTGCTGCGCCTTGAAGGCGTCGAGGGTTGTTGGATTATAGGTTTTATCTCGGTCCCGCCGCTCGGCTCGCGGCCACTGGAGTCTGGCAATTTGGGTTTCAATAGCCAGTACCCGTTGTGCGGACTCAGCCGGATCAAGGTGCCCAGCATGTCTCAACATCACTTCAACATAGGCTAAGTAGTCGGCACGAATGTCTGAAAAGACCTCCCCGTCATCCAAATAGTAGTCTCGATCGGGTAGGCCGAGGCCGCTCAGCCCCAAGCTTACGTTATGCTCATCAGGATTGATCGGGTTGATTCCAACATAGGCATAAAAAGGTGCACTGCCGCCAGTGAGCGGGGCACCGCCAAATTCTGCGATGAGCGCATCACGGCTCTCAATCGATCGAATCCGGTCCAAATCAGCTTGCAACGGCTCTAAACCGCGCTGATCGAGCGCTTCGACATTCATCCAACTACGGAAATAATCCCCCACTTTTTGTTCTGGTGATCCTGGCTCAAGATCAGGACCGTCTAGAGATTCAATCACCGCCCGAACCCGCGCTTCTGCTTGCTCGCGCAACAAAAAGAATGATCCCCAAGAGGATCGCTCCGCTGGAATCGGATGATTGGTCAGCCACAACCCATTGGCAAAATCATGAAAATCATCGCCTGGATGAATCTCAGAATTCTGGGCAGCAAGGTCCACCCCCCAAGCGCCGTAAACAGGACTTTTTTTGGCCTGGGGCGCCTCAGTCGTTGGACTACAACCCAGACATCCCACAACCAAACCGATGATTCCCAATCGCTTTAACATCACATCTCCTTTGTGCGCTTCTGGTGGCTTCTTCGCCGCAGCGGCTACACTTTCACTTTGTGTCATATCCATGCCTTTACTTCGAACGACTCAACTGGCGGGCGCAACCCTCATCAGCGACTGAACCCATCGACCTCTATCTCTGATTTTAAACCAGCGTCTTTTAAACCAGCGTCCATTTCAACAAGGTCTTGATTACAGAGCCTCTAAAACCCAGAGCCCCTAAAACCCAAAGCCCCTAAAACCCAAAGCCTCTAAAAACCAAAGCCTCTAAAAACCAAAGCCTCTAAAAAACCAAAGCCTCTAAAAAACCAAAGTCTCCAAGACGCGAAGTTCGAGCACGCAGCGTCTCCAAAACAATACCGATGAGGGAAAGCCTACTATCGAGCTCTGCCGACACCACGACTCCTGAGTTGCAACGAATGATTGGAAGTTGCCGTCGTTGAGGGGCACCCTATTCAAAAGGTGCCTTTTACCCCTCACCCAAGCAAAGACAACAAAACCTCGTGCCCGGCCAGAGGTCCTCGTAGCCAAACGACTCGAGAAAATTTTGCGTCAGAAACTTTTGCCCGCGAAACTACTACCCCAAAAATTTCTGTAATTATAGAGTCGCTGCAAACCTTCCCTGCTAGGAATCCGCCATCCAGTTACCGTGAAATCCAGCCGGTACCCGCACAGGGAGTTGGATCCTAGCAGCGGGTTCTCCGCTAAAATCTTGTGCATTCAGAATCAACACCTCGCTCTGATCGATCTCAGGCTGATAAACATAGGTCATTAGCCAGCCATCATCCTCGCCCGTGCCCTCGGAATTCTTGACAAAAACGGCTTCACTGGCCTGGCCACCGTCTAAATGACGATACTCTGAGCTCCCCGACGCCATGTCATACTTGACGAGCCCTTCGCCAAAGGGCGCGCCGGATGCAAAGGCCGCGCAATAGCCATACTGATGCTTGAGCCCGACCACTGAATCGCAGACTCTGGGAAAATCAACGACCCGATCATCGATCTGTGTTTCGTGCACCTTGCCCGCAGCTTGGTCAATAACCCATCGATACATCAGGGGGGGTGCACTGGATCCTGGCTTCATGGTGTCCTCCATTCGGCACACATCCAAAACGATTTTCCCGTCATCCTCATAGGCGTTCAGCGGATGAAAGACATAGCAGGGATCAATCTCATACCAAACCACATCAGCATCGGTACCATTCCTTGGCATCACCCCAAGTCGGGCCCCATAGCTTTCATCCCATAAAATGGGCAACCCAGTTGTGGCCATTCCCTCGAAGTTCCAAACCGCCGGAAGATCCATAAAAATCACATAATTTCGGGTGATGTTGAAATCATGAATCATGGTTGCGCCGGGCACGGTGATCGGTTCTGCTTGGAGCAGCTCGCCAGATGCAGATGCCCTAATGTATGTGAGATAGGGCTCTGACATCCCATAGGAAAACGCGAGGAGTTCGCCGGTTTCAGCACAGATCTTGGGGTGCGCTGTCATCGGACCCGCCAGTTTTTTGTCGTAATTATTGGGCCCGACGGTTTCTAACTCACCCGAGACGACGAACGGCCAATGGCCCTCCTCCAGCGCCATAATCTTGCCGGCGTGCTGAATGACATTGGTATTAGCCGCAGACATAGTCATATCGCCTAAGCCGTCCATTACATTACCGTCAGGCTTGAGGTAGAGCGGCGTCTTGACGTAACGATTGCGGTACCACTTGGCTTGCCCGCCCTCAATTCTAGTTCCGTGGAGCATGCCATTTCCTAGGAACCAATGCGCGGATTCTCCACTTTGAGGGTTGGCGCCGTTTCGCATTAGGCATCCACTGAGCGCCTCTGGAATTCTGCCGATGACGTTTAAATTGGTCTCCGTGCGTTCTTCAAAAACCGGTGCAAAATTATCACGCAACCAAAAGGGGGCCTTTTCTTGGACGGCTTCGCTCATCTTTTTTCCTTGCTCTTTAAGTCAACAACCGTCATTGATAACGCGTCGAAGCAAAGGTTTCAACCACCTGGCGGATAATTTGAGCCGGAGATTTTATATTCCTTTTATCATGGCACTCACACGGACCATAAAAACCAACAAAACCTTGATCCTGAACCACCCCTTTCTAAAAGAGCCTACCGCCTTTAGAGCACTCATCAGTCAACCAATGGGTCAATACGCTCCCTATCTATCGAGCATTGTTTATCGAGCTCTATCAATTAACTTTTCCCCCACAAGACAGCCAAAAATCAGTAAGCTTAGAAAAAATCACACATCGAAAAGCCAATGAGACTTGGTGTCCTTTTAGCGCCTCTTGATAACCACGCACCATCAACGGGTCTTGCGGATCAAGCCAGGGCCCTTGAAGCAATGGGTTTTGCAAGCCTGTGGAGCGCCCAAGCCATGGGTCGGGGGTTTATGATGACGGACCCTTTGATTGCTTTGGCCACGGCAGCGGCGGTGACCGAGACCTTAACCCTGGGGACCGCAGTTCTACAGCTACCTTTGTACACACCAATGGAGCTCGCGCACCGGGTTTTCTCACTACAACAAGTCTGTGGGGATCGATTGATCCTCGGTCTTGGCGCGGGCTCGACTGCCGCAGATTTTGCGATTGCTGAAAAAGATTACGCCCAACGCTTCACAAACTTCCAGGCGCAAGCCGTGACGCTAAAACGTATTTTAAAAACCGGAAGCGATGGCGCGCGGGACCACAAACCCTGGCAAGCGGTATTGGGCGGGCCTCCGATTTATCTAGGAAGCTGGGGCGCTGGTGTTCGATCGGCAGCCCAAGACTTTGATGGCTGGATCGCCTCGGCGCATTACCGCAGCTTCCAGCAAATTGCTGACGCTCAAACAACCTACCAAACCCAAGGCGGCAAGCGTTCAATTGTCTCGACCTTGCAGCTTGATCAAAACACCGACCTGGGCGCGCTCAAAGCAAAGCTCCATGCTTTTCGCGACTGCGGGTTTGCAGAAGCTGTGGTGATGTTCTTACCTGGTGGCCCAAAGCCTGAACATGTAATCAAGCTCTTGGATTAGCAATCAGACCGGATCCTAGAATCTCCGGATCAGCGTCTGCGCACCTGATTTCATGGTAGGCTCGCTGAGCATCAATCAAAGATCACCATGACCACCGAAACCTTTGGCCCGCTGGCGCCCCTTCAAAATCCGAACTTTCGCTTACTATTGGCGGGCTTTGCCATTGGTCAAATGCTCATGCCGCTGCAGTTCATTACTCAAATTCTTTGGGTCCAATCGACAGCGCCTCGAGACGTATGGTTGATCCTTGTCGCTTTCATTGCCACTTCACGGGGTCTAGGGGCGCTCGCATTCGGGCTTTATGGGGGCGCCCTTGCAGACCGTTTCAACAGGCAGCGACTTCTGCTGTTGATGCAATTCCTGCAGATCTTGACCACCCTTGCCATCGCAGGATTAATGTACTTCAGCATCGCCGGATGGATCGGGTTTACGGTCTTTTTTGTTTTAACGTTTTTATCTTCTGGCCTACAGAGCATTGATGCGCCGACCCGCCTAGCCATTGTTCCCGATGTCCTTGGGCCAAATCTCACCCCGGCTGGGATGTCCCTTAACCAGGTCGCAGGGCAGGTCGCTATGCCACTGGCGATGATGGTCACGGGCCTGACCATTGATCTACTCGGGTTCAGCGGGGCTTATGCCGTGACCGTTGTTGGGCATTTGCTGGCAATCATCTTGATCGGGTTAATGCAGTATCAAGCGAGCACCCTCAGCAGCCGGCAGCTGGATCAATCTTATGGCTTGGCGCAGATCAAAACTGACATCAAAGTGGGCCTGCGCTATGCAAGCGGTCATCCCGTGGTTTTGTGGATCATCATTTTGCTGGTGCTCATGATGAGTCTTGGCTATCCGGCAACCGCGAGCCTCGGCCCCACTTGGGTGACCACCGTTGTCGGTGTCCCGATTCACCGGATGGGATTTGTGGTGATGTTCTGGGGTATCGGTTCGCTGACGGCGGCCCTGATATTGGCCAGGTTCTCAAACATCGTGCATCGTGGAGCCGTCATCGGATTGGGCGCTGTTTTATTTTGTGTGGGGTTTGTCATCTTGGTATTCAGCAAACAAGAAATTAATCTCATGATTGGAAACTTTGGACTTGGCGCCGGAATGACCACCCTCATGGTATCGAGCACGATTTTGATCCAACACATCGTTCCCAATGAAATCCGCGGGCGCATCATGAGCCTTTTTCAGTTGAACATGGCATTTGCTCAGCTGATGACAATGCCAGTCGCGCTGTTGGGTCAATGGTTTACCCTCGCCGTTGTTTTCCCCATTCTTTCCTATGCGACATTCGCGATTGTCGTGGTGGTGTTGTTAACCCAACCTCAGATCATTCGCGCTAAGATTCATCTAACGAGACCGGGGCACCCGCAAACCTAAATCAGCAGGAGCCATTATGAAGTTTGGCGTCACCCTCAGAAACATGGGGCCAGAAGCAACACCTCAGACCGTCAAAGACTGCGCTCAGGCTGCTGAGGCTTGCGGCTTTGAATCAATTTGGATTACCGACCACTTGGCGATTCCGCCTGATGATGCTGAGGGCAGTGAGGGACACTATCTCGATCCCCTGACCACACTGGCCTACTTGGCGGGGGTGACAGACACAATCAGGCTAGGCACAGGCGTTCTGATTTTGCCCTATCGCCCAAAGCTGCCCACTGCCAAGCAAATCGCCACCCTTCAAACTTTGGCTCAGAACAGGTTGATTCTTGGCATCGGCGCCGGATGGATGGCGGCAGAATTTAAAGCCCTCGGGGTTAACCGGCGACGACGAGGCGCCATCACCGATGACACACTGGACTTCATCAATGCCTGTTTTAGCTCCGACGAAGTCATCCTGAACGAGCAACCGTTTTTATTCAAACCCCGACCTGCTCGCCCTGAAATACTCGTAGGCGGCAGCGCACCGCACGCTTTAAAACGGGCGGCAGCCTTTGCAGACGGATGGCTGCCAATGGTCGCAAACCCTGAGAAGCTCGCGGAAGATTTACAAGCGTACCGCGCGCTGACCCAGGGCCTTGGACAGCCCGATGGCAACGTCAGCGTGATGACGCGATTGCCAGTGGCGCAGAACGATCCAACACACGACCTACTTACCCGATACCATTTACTGGGCGTTGACCGTCTGGTCCATGCACTGCGCTACAAAACAGTCAGCGAGTATGAAGCAGAACTCATTGCGCTAAAGCAGCACGTTGAGAATTTTGAGTCTGAGCAGTTGAATACATGATTATCAGAGGCGGTTGCTCTAACATACACGCCGATCCACGCAGAGTGACCTCGTGACCTACTTTGAAGCCATTGTACTGGGTATTGTTCAAGGCCTGACTGAATTCTTACCGGTCAGCAGCAGTGGTCATCTTGAACTCGGCAAAGTACTGCTCGGTGACACCAGCCTGCCGCAACAGAGCATGATGTTTACCATTATCTTGCATTTGGCGACGGCGCTGAGCACCTTGGTCGTGTTTCGCAAGGATGTCTGGCAGATTTTGAGCGGAATGATTGGCCCCGTTCATAGTCCCGAATGGCAGTTCAGCTTCAAAATTATTCTCAGTATGGTCCCTGCTGCGGCAGTCGGAGTGTTGTTTTCTGATGAACTCGAACGCTTGTTTGATCGACAAATCCTGCTCGTCGGCGCCATGCTCTGGCTCACTGGCCTGCTTTTATTCATCGCTGACCGCGCCAAAGATACAGCTCAAGACGTCTCTTACCGCAACGCCTTCATCATTGGTCTGGCCCAGGCGATCGCCATTCTTCCGGGGATATCGAGATCCGGCGCGACGATCTCAACGTCAGTCATTCTCGGCGTTGACCGAACCCACGCTGCAAAGTTTTCCTTTCTGATGGTCGTACCGCTCATTCTAGGAAAGATCGCCAAAGACCTCCTTGACGGAGACTTAGCCTTTGACGCTTCAGAGATCAGTGTCTTGAGCGCAGGATTTGTTGCCGCTTTTATCACTGGGCTCATCGCCTGCCAGTGGATGATCACGTTGGTACAACGGGCGCAGTTACGCTATTTCTCCTATTACTGCTTTACCGTCGGCACCCTAGCCGCGGCCTGGGCGCTACTGCTTCAGTGAGACGCACTCGTCACGACCTTCGGGATCGCGAAATAAGTTCCAGTATCCAGCGAGCAAACGAGAAAAGCCCGCTTCTTAGTCACGCCCGATCAAACGCTCTAGTAGCGCAGACCGTTCAGAGGCCGGTTGGGGACTTTTCAATTGATCATAATCAAGGCGCTGCCTAGCCAGTCATCCACAGGCCGAGCGCCGAATTTCTATTTAAAGCAGAGCCCTATTCAAAGCAGCGCTTCTAAAAAAACAGGCAAATCGCTCTGGCTTCAATACTCTCTCTCGGTGATGCCTGACCTGGTTGCTGAGCGGGGTCATCAAAAGCGCTGTGCAAGGTAGGAAGAAACGGGCGCTCCGCTGAATCGTAGGTTTTAAACATCAAAACTTCATCTCGATTCATTTGAGGATAGTAATACCACCGGTGTTGGTCAGAGTAGCAGGACTGATAGATTTCAACCGCAAACCCCTCTGAGCTACCGTAGTTGTGCAGGTCTGTTGGGATCAGTTCATCCTCGCTGACAGAGCGAGCATCGCAAACAGCAAAAGGCGCATCGAGGCCATCGGCGTCAAACCGTCGCCAGAGGTTATAAACGGCAATCCGAGTCGGCTCGCGTTCGACGTTCTCGAGCAGGGGCGCGATGGTACTATCAAAGCTCGGGGTAAAGTCGTTATGAACGAGCCGGTGCGCTCCCAAGCGCTTACCCAGCGCCGCTTCAGCCTCGTTTCGGGTGATATGTGAGATCACAAAAACTTCGTCTGCTCCGCTTTCTTGCTTAGCCAAATCCCGCATCTCGCTATAATAGACCTCGGCAACATGGGCATCATCGTAAAAATCCTGAGTCTTCGTCTCATGCTGGAGCAACGTAAACCCAGAGCCTGACAGCGCGTGTGCCTCGCCCCGCGCGTTATTTACGGCTTTAATGAACCCTTCATGATCAGGTCGGCTCGGATCAGGCTCAGCAAGGCCGAAGGCGGGTTTGGGCTCGCTCGGGCCAAGGGGTTTTCGATAAAAAAACTCAGCGTGCAATGCGTCTGGGGATGGTTGCATGATGTCCTCGCAGGTTTTATTTGAGGGGCTTGGAATTTGACCGCCCAAACAGTCTACGCCCTTCAGCAGACAGAGTTAAGTCTCTCTGGGTTTGGCAGATACCCACTCATATTGACTGTTGATCGGCCGTAAAACGATGATGGTGGTCTTGGCTACACCCCTGCAAACGACTGGCGCCTAAGCTAGGGTCATTTTTAGGCCCAATTAAGCCTTGTACCCATAGAAAGTTGAACGGTGTCTTTCGCTTGATGATGTGATTACGTAGTCTACATCTCAACAGAAAATCAATGCTTGAAGATACCCACGCATAACGGTTTGCTACTTGCACGCGCTCAACTATTGCCGAGCATCACAACTGGAACACTGATCATGACAGACCTCACTGAGTACCATGGAAAAACCGCCATTGTCACCGGTGCCGGAGACGGCATCGGCGCTATGCTGGCAAAAAACCTGGCCGCCGCTGGCCTCAGGGTTGGCGTCCAAGATATCCGCAGAGAGGCCGCTGAACGGGTTGCCAAGGACATTGGCAACGGCGCCTTTGCGCTGGTGTTTGATGTCTCCAATCGCGACGCCTGCTTCGCGTCGGCCGAGGAACTGAAGCCCCAAGGCCCGATCAATCTGCTGTGGATCAATGCCGGCGTTGGCGTCGGCTCTCCTATCCTCACAGGAAAACCCAGCAACATTGAGTGGGCATTGGGTGTCAACGTCTTTGGGGTCATTTGGACCGCTCAAGCCTTTACACCACTGATGTCTAATGCAACAGGTCCGCGCCATGTGGGATTTACCGCATCTTCTGCAGCACTACGCTCACCTGTTGGCACAATGCCGCTTTATGCCACCACTAAACACGCCACCTTTGCATTTGCTGAAGCATTGCAGGGAGAACTGACGGCCCAAGACATTTCATCGACGATTCTCTGTCCAGGATTACTCAACACCCAGATATGGGACGGAGCCCGGGCGCGACCCGATCGCTTTGGCGGGCCCAGGCGAGCGGACCCATCAATTTCAAAGCAATGGGACGAGGCTAAAACGCCAGACTTGATGTGGCCAGAAATTGCGCGGAGCATCGCCGGCGGCGGGGGTTATCTAACTTGCGCCACCGACGGCGAGGGCACCCAAACAGCATTCGAAACCCGAGCGAATCAGATCGCCTCGAGAATTATGAAGATTTGAACGTTTAGATCATTGATCAAGCGTTTCAGTTGTAAAAAGGTTTTCCTATGTCCGTCACAATCAAAAAGGCATTGCCAAGTAAGCATTGCTAATCAACCTTTGCACTTAAACCCAATCCTTGTTTGGCATTAAAGATGCTCAATATTAAATACAATGTCTCGTCACTCGATTCGTGGATTCATAAATCATTGGATGTGTGATATCGATAGGACTCCAGTTGACAGATTGACCTAACCGTGAAATCAACACCTATGAATACAGACTTTCCTTCGCATTTTTTTCAACGTCAGGATGAATCCGCGGATGAGAACTTTTACATCCAACCTCGATTCGTGACGCACATTGACGATTCCACCATCAATTGTCTGACCGAGTTTTACCGTGAGCAGATTGCATCTGGAAGTCGTGTGCTTGACCTAATGTCATCATGGATTTCTCATCTGCCTGAGGGTGTAACTTACGCAGATGTTTCCGGGCTTGGCATGAACGCTGCTGAACTTGACGCAAATCCGCGGCTCAATCACTATCGCGTGCAGGATCTAAACATCAACCCGATCTTACCTTTTTCCGATAATGCTTTTGACGCGGTGTTAATCGCTGTATCTATTCAGTACCTGGTACAGCCTGTTGAAGTCATGACTGAGATCAATCGCTGCTTAGCGCCTGGCGGCCAGTGCATCGTTGCCATGTCACACAGACTCTTTCCCACAAAAGCCATTCATGCCTTCCACGTGCTACCACCTGCAGACCGATGCCGAGTCGTTGCAACCTATATGGAAAAAAGTGGCCTGACAGGCATAGAGGCTTTGGATCATTCTCCTGAGGCGGGAGATCCACTCTGGATAGTGAGAGGTTATTGCGGCTAAAACCGGTGAAGAGAAGAGATCTAGGGTACGTGTGGCAGTGGGCCCCACCCCAAATATCCCCAGCAGTCACAAGATGACTGTCGACGCTGATAGATGGGTTAGAGGTTAAAAACTCTCTAAAAACCAGGGTGAAGGCATCCAACTAGGCTTCAATGGACCTAGGTTTGAAGAAGTCGCGATCGGCTAAACAAAAATATAATTTGTTAGTTAATAGAAATCTATGATCGCTTTAATCTTGAAAGGCCTTCAGGGTGCACCAAGCGGGGCTCTAGCCCCTTAATCAACCGCGACATCAACAGCAACCATATAGCCTATCCCAATAGAGCTTTATTTGGGCGCTGATTCAGGCTGATACTTGTAATACCCAGCGACAGGAATCATCAAATGGGCGTAGGGCGTATTCGCGAACATGACGTATGGCGCGCCTGTTGTGAAATCAGTAGGGTATTTGGCAAGACTCGACGGATCTTTGGGCATCAGCATCAAATGAGGGCCCGATTCAATCCATTGTCCTGGTGCCGAATCTTCCTTATTGAGCACCCCTGCTGTCGTGTTGTCCTCACCCATATCTCCGTGAAGCATCCACATAAACGTATCACGCTCCAGCACTGGCGCTTTGCCTGCCATGTAACCCATCATCCACTTCATGCCTTCACCGTCGTGACAGGCCGCCATAGCCTCATGCGCTGATCCCCATCCTGTTTCAGGCACTGGACGTGGGTTTGCTGACTGGCAAATCCAGCCATTACTCCCTTGGCGAAGGACAGATCCATCGCTGCCAATGACCGTGGCAAACTTGCCGATAAAATCCGGAGCCGCAGTGCTATAAGCCTCAATCTGCCAATCAGCTGAAGTATGGTCCTTCTGCTCTCCGACTTCATGATGACCTGCCAATGCCACCGATCCATAGATCCCAAAACATATCGCTATTATTAATTGTAGTCTCGTTAAAACCATCAGTCTTGCTCCCGTGATTTCAGTTGAATGCGCCCTCAAAAATGACTCTAGCCTAAATCGCGGCAAGACCACAAACCGCAGTCTCTCTGATGGGCTTGCGGTCGCTACTCCTATTGGCCATTGTCAGCGAAGCTGGAAAACTCTCATAGTGGACGCGGCGCATAGTCATCTCCCTGTCAAACTCAGTAATTGAAGCGTAGGCCAATCAAATAATGTGAGCCGTAGCTCTCGGACTGATTGACTGTTCCATTGCCGGCAAAACGAACGTCTGTTTCATCTGAAAGGTTGTTGAAATTGGCATAGACCGACAAATCGCCACCACCCACTTTGGAGGGAAAGGTGTACATGATCTGAGCATCAACGCGGGTCATTTCACCCCAATACTCCTCAGGATCTTCAATCGGGGAAATCCACTGATCACGCCAGCTGTAATTCACTCGGGCTGAGATTCCAAAATCCTCAAAGAAGATTGCGGCGTTGTAGATCATGTCTGATGTGCCAGGCAAACCAACGGTGCCGCCATTGTTAGCCCGCTCAAACTCGCTATCGCCCACTGTGACATTGGCGCTGATACCCAAACCTGGTAGTAAGGCGTCTGCGAAAACGACAGCGTTAAGTTCGACGCCGCTGAAGGAACCATCGCTTCCATTCAGAAAGCCTGTATAAGTCCACTGTTCCCCTGCAAACTCGCTGACAAAGGCTCCAGCATCGACTGTGCTGGAATCCGCATAAATGACATTGTCGATGCTTCGAGTAAAAGCGGCCGCTGATACGAGGGAACCATTATCGAAGTAATATTCAAACGAGGCATCAAATCCAAATGATTCCTCGGCCTCAAGTGTCGGATTGCCGCCGCTTATTTCTTTATCAACGACGTTGATTCCCGCGCTAGCTCGCCACTCATTGTAGGTCGGACGATTGACCCCGGTGCTGGCGGATAGTCTCAGTTTCAGTGCCTCGGAGAAGTCAAAATTAATATGGGCGTTGGGCAGAAAGTGGGTAAATTCAGTCGTGTAAATGTAACTTTCCATCCCTCTGTTCGTCACGTCCGTCTGCTCGATACGAGCTCCCAAAACATAGCTACCCCAATCTGTTTCGCGTGAGAGGCTGGCGTAACCCGCGATGATGTCCTCCTCAATGCCTATTACGTTCGAGTCATCGACTGACCCAGACGGATACAGATCGAACGTCTGCCAGGCGCGGTCAAGGCCTTGATTGTCGAAGTATGTCCCGCCAATGGAGTTCGTGGTGTTCGATTCCCAGGGGCGGCCAGTATTGAAGCTGTTGACTTCAGCGACGAGGCTCTCGGGATAAGGCAAAAACGCTAACGTGTTAGCTCCGCCTGTGGCCTGCCGCTGATCAAGCTGAAAACCGAATTTAAACGACGCACGATCGCTCAGGTTGCGGGTGACGTCGATTTTGAACTTATCGACCTCTTGATCCAAAGGGCTATAAAAACCGATTCCAAAATTCGCCAAAAACACCGCGTCTGTCGGATCACCGTTGAGTGTCAGAATCGGATCAGTGATATTCGAGAGATCATACGACCCGATGTAAGGAACGGGCCCCTCAGCGGTCAGCCCTGCAAATCCAGCTAGCTGGTAAGTAATGGGCAGGTTTTGAACAAACTCGGTTTCAATCCGGGAATAAGAGATGTCGAACTCAAAATCGTTAGTTTCAAAGTCAGCGCTCAAGGTATTGCTAGATGTTGAGTTCTGGTAGATCCCATCTTCGAGCGCCCGCGTGAGTTGGAGCGGCATGTTTTCACCACGCAAACCGGGTTGCGGTGCCAGGAATTCGAATACGTATTGATTACGCTGCTCTTCATCCGTGAACTCAGAATACAGACTGGTAAGCGCGACCTCTCGTAGGCTACCGCCACCCTGGTAGGCTAATGTCAAACCGTAAGCCTCGTCTGACCGATCGACAAAATAAGAGCGATAGTCCAGTTCGTTAATCGTGATTTGTCCTGCTTCGTTATCAAGATCATATTCGCGATTGTCCGTAACCTGTGACCGGGAATTCTCCGAATAGAAAGCAAGGATTCCTAAACCGTCGCCAGAAAAACCGCCTCGCAAATTGAGTTTCTCTACATCTCCCCCACCTAACTCCTGCTCGCCAAAGCCGGTGTCTAACGCGATGGTGAATCCTTCATTATCAAAAGGGCTGTGCGTCTCGATATCTACAAAACCTGCAACCGCCTCACCTGGCATGTCAGCGGTAATCGCCTTGTTTACCATCAATTTCTTCGTGATCACTGCAGGAAAACTGTCGAATCTAGGGATGCGGCCATTTTCAGCACCTGGGATGTCAATTCCGTTAAATGCGATAGCCGTGTAGCGAAACGGAGCGCCTCGAAGGTTCACGTAGCGCGCTTGACCTTGGTCTCGCTCGATGGCGATTCCGGGCACACGTCCAAGCGAGTCCGCGAGGTTTTGATCTGGAAAGCGGCCAATGGTGTCAGCAGAAATTGCGTCAAGGACATTAAAAGCTGTGCGCTTGGCATCTATCGACGCCATCTCTGATTGCTTAATTGGGGTTCCCGTTACCACAACCTCCTCAATAGCTACTTCGTTACTTGTGGCAGTCGTTGCTACCAATCCGATGCTGAGAAGCAGACTCGTTTTTATGGAAAGTTTCACGCTTTGATACCTACTAGATGTATTGCGACTTCTAAAGTTTCCATCGCAATAATTAAGGCGTTGCTAATGCCGCGATTAATCTCCATAAAAACTTGATTAAGATCTGAAAAAGGCCGTGCCGAAAGTAGAGCTTTTCTACAGAGAACATCATTCTTCGGCAGAGAAAGCAAAACATTCTGGCTACGAAGAGGACCTGACCCAGTGAACGACTCTCTTACTTATCGAGAGCTATCTAACGCACGTACCCAGCAAGTCTGTTCATAAGCAGAAGAGGGATTGCAACGGCAACCTAATCGAACGACTCCGATCACGATAAAGTGGGCGTCAAGAGGAAAGTTGCGCAAAAGGAGCGGCAAAAGAATTGCAGGTAGAAGACTAGGCTTTATAAAGGACACCGTCCCGAACAGAACTACGGCTGTATCGAAAACTATCGATGCCGAGGTAACTCATGACCTCGAGCATCACTGACAACCCTGACCCTAGTAACTCTGAGCGTTTGACACCAATTCCATAATCCAGTCGATTAAACTCATTAGAGGTAGTGAGCAACTCGGCTGCAGCCTCTAACCGTCGACGACTTACACAGTAACCAACGAGCTCATTATCGGTGGGCGCACAACAGCCCAGCGCTAATTTGGCAAGCGCCTTCGCGGTTCCCGAAGTTGCAAAAACATAGGGTTGACCACTCAAGCATTTTTCCGCGAGTGGACTCTTCTGCAAGAGGAGCCTGACGTATGCTCTGGCCGAAGCGAAGTGATCCGGATGGTTAACACTCTCAAACTGGTCTCTTAATGTAACGCAGCCCAGAGGGAGGCTGGTACTGAAAGATGAACGCTTAGCAAGCGGCTCGCCCAAAGCAATTTCTGTGCTTCCGCCCCCGATATCTATTACCGCCAAAGCATCAGTAACCTGCTCAGTGACGGCCGTGCCCAGCAAAACTAGTTCTGCCTCGCTGGTGCCATTGATCACCTCACAGGGCACGCCCAGCAAATGCTCAACTTTCTCAGCAAACGATTGCCCGTTGCTCGCAGTTCTCAACGCGTGGGTGGCGACGACCGCGACAAAATCGGGAGCTAATCTGTCTAGATCCGATTTGACCACCGCTAGGGCCTCTAGTCCCCGCTCAATAGCGTTTCCGCCTAATTCGCCGTCTGGACCCAGACCAGCGGCCAGCTGACATTTCAGTTTTCGTTCATGAACGACGTGAACTGGCCTGTCCGCCCTTCGAAACGCAACCTCTAAATGGATGCTGTTTGAGCCAATATCGACCACCGCCAATAGAGGCGCGTTCAAGTCCCGGCTACCTAGATGTTGGAATGTGTTCAGATGAGCTATACCCAAGTTTCGATGACGCGTCTAATCTCTACTTGGCTACGTATCTTACGTTTATTTCCCCTTGGATGGTATCGGTTAGATTGGTCTTGATCGATAACCCTTGCTTTGGTCGTGTCTGACCATTGAGTCTCGAAAAGCGCTTCGATTTGTGATCCGATCTTGGAGTCTAAAATTGGGGTGGTAACCTCCACACGATAGTCAAAATTCCGAGTCATCCAGTCAGCGCTGGATATATAAATTCGCTGGCGGTCGCCGCGACCAAAAATCATCAATCTTGCGTGTTCCAAGTACCGATCAACGATAGAACGAACTTTTATGTTTTCACTAAGTCCCGCTACACCAGGCCTCAGACAACACATGCCTCGTATGATCATCCGCGCTTTGACACCGGCCTGGCTTGCTTCATAGAGCTTTTCAATAATTTCGGGATCCTCAAGGTTGTTTAATTTCAACGCAATGAAACCATTCCCTCGAGCAGCTGCTTCGATTTCTTGATCAATTTCATCCATAAACCTCTGCCGGGTCATCAGGGGAGACATCACTAACTCTGAGAGCTTTGGGGCTACATAACTCTTCGTCAGAAACTGAAACACCTGCTCGATATCCCTACAAATCACCGGGCTCGAAGTAAAAAGGCTCAGGTCTGTATAGGTATTGGCCGTACCTTCGTGAAAATTACCTGTTCCGATGTGTCCGTAAGCTCTGAGCCGTTTATCTTCGCGGCGTTTTATTAACAACGTTTTACTATGATTTTTGAGATTAGGCACGCCGAACTCAACTCGGATGCCCTGCTCAGTCATGTCCTTTGCCCACTCGATGTTAGCTTCCTCGTCGAAGCGAGCTTTCAGTTCGATGTAGACAGTGACTTTCGTGCCATTTTCAGCTGCATCTGCCAGATACTTTACGACTCTACTGTTATCCGCGAGCCGATAAATACTGATGCTAATTTCTTCAACCGTTGGATCTGTAGCCGCCTGCCGTAAAAGCTCGGTGAAGTAGACAAACGAATGAATAGGATAGTAAAGCAGGATATCTTGCGCTCGAATGGCGTCGAAGGCGTTTCTCGCGCTTTCAAAGGCCCTGCTGAGCACTGGTTTATGGCGATCGTACTCAAGGTAAGCCCGGGATACGTTCGGGAATTTTATGTAATCCCTAAAGTTGTGGTATCGCCCGCCCGCGATCGTTGCGTGAAGCTCGGTAATACCCAATTCTTTTTTTAGAAGGCCGACCATTTTAGCTGGCATTTTTCTATCGTGAACCAACCGCACAGGTTCTGCGGTTAGCCGTTGTTTCACCCCCAAAGACATTCGATCCAAAAACGAGGCATCGATATTTTCCTCAAGGCCAAACTCAGCGTCGCGCGTCAACTTCATTGAATAAGCATCATGGCTATCGAAATCAAGAAACGCGCCGAATATCTCATGAGTGTTCGCTCTTATGACGCTATCGAGCAACATGATTCGCTTCTTCTTCTGACCTTTTTGTCTAGGCAGCACTATGAATCTAGAGGTTTCATTGGTCGGCACCTCGACCATCGCATAGGTGTAACCCTTGACCGATTTAAGCGCATAGAATAAGTAGGTAAGCTCCTCTTTAAGCACCTTTGTCAGGCTGACTCTTTTGGTGAGAATAATCGGGGTGACAAACGGCTTGACTGAAAATTTAAAGTATTCTTCCACCCATTTGGACGCCCAAGGCGGGATACTTAGTTCGTCCACCATTTCTATGTGTCGCTTAGCTAGATCTTTCAAAACCTGGTTGTAAGCAACGTCAAACTGCTCCTGGAGCTCTACGACCTTTTCCTGAACCTCTGCCAAGAGTTTCCTCGTAGCTTTGCTGCTCTTGCCTTCGAATTCTTCAAGGACGATATTCCTTTTCAGATCCGATACACGAACCCTGAAAAATTCATCCAAGTTGTTCGAAAAAATACCTAAGAAACGGACTCGCTCAATCTCTGGCACATTGGCGTCGAGCGCTTCCTGAAGCACTCGCTCGTTAAAACTTAGCCAACTCAGTTCCTTTGGGATCAGACGTTTGCTTCTTTTCATGATCAGTATCTTTGCCAATTCGGGCAACAACT
Organism: uncultured Gammaproteobacteria bacterium; assembly: GCA_913064795.1. GTDB lineage: Bacteria > Pseudomonadota > Gammaproteobacteria > Pseudomonadales > Azotimanducaceae > UBA9926. The sequence continues at coordinate 1,231 of CAJYBS010000004.1, read as the reverse complement.
TACCTATTGATTGACTAGTTCGCACACGCCGACGATGTTTTTTAAGCGAATTTCATCGATTTTTTACACATTTTTAACCGCTTATTCACAAGTTGGGAGGGCACTCGTCCTTTTGAAACTGAAAGCGCTACCCTCTCTCAGCGTGCAGCTTCAACCGGCTAATACACCACCAGTGGTCCTACCCAGCAGTGACAGTAACCTTTCAAAGTGGTCGCCCTAACTTTGCCTATTCTTCACTAACTCTTTATCTGCAATTCATATCAGCGGCTCATACTTAGTCCAAATTTCGTCATAAGTATTTTTATATGTTTGACGTGATACACAAATGGGATACGCGCTGGCTATTGAGACTCATCCATTGGCCAAAACGAGTTAAGTTTCTCCATCTTATACGACTTATATCCCGGACTGGCGATGGCCACTCTTACCCAGTCATTGCGATTGCCCCTTTCGCCTTAGGGTTCGATCCTACTTTTCGACTTTTCAAAATTTTCCTAGCCGGATTCTGCATTGAACGCTCGGCCTACTTTGTAATGAAAAACAGCCTCCGGAGGAAGAGACCCACGGAACATCTTTCTCTCGAATCTGCGGTCACGCCGGGTGACCGGTTTAGTTTCCCTTCTGGGCATACCTCTGCCGCATTTCTTGTAAGCACGATCTTAGCCTTGGGGTTTTTCGACTACTCCGCATTCGCGCTCATCCCTTTGGCTTGGGCATGCGCTATCGGTTGCTCGAGAATTCTTCTCGGCGTTCATTACCCTATAGATACCATCGCCGGCTGCCTACTCGGTTCGAGCGTAGCAGTACTGGTTTCAACTAATACATATTTCGCAACGGGCTAAGCCTGCACTCACCCCACTGGACCTAGCCCAGACTTTTGCGCAAAGCGCGCCTGACTATAAGGGCAAAGAACCAATGCTTTTGAAGGTTTGCCTGTCGCTACCCAAGTGTTGCTCGTCTCTTTAACTCCGGGCCACTCGCACGCTTTCACCTAATTCCTATTGTGCGGCCCTTACGGGAATCTCACGGTACCATTCCGTCATATCGTCATATCGCTCACCTTTCACAAGAAGAAGCGGTGCTTTGTAATAAATTTTTATGTCGTGAAATGGATCAGTCAGTATTTTTGTCATCCAAACAACCCCTGACTGGACGCCCGACGATTTGAAAAGTTGAACTACCCGAAACATCACGGCGATGAATCCAAGCCACAGCCACACCAAACCAGTAT
>CAJYBS010000003.1 GCA_913064795.1 uncultured Gammaproteobacteria bacterium | reverse complement strand
ACCCAGTGTCCTATTCTCTATCAGGTCGACCGCATAAGAGACGGACGGAGCTTCACGACTCGCCGGGTTAAAGCCATCCAAAAAGGTGAAGCGATCTTTAGCATGTCCGCTTCCTTCCATGTTAATGAGAAGGGTCTTGAGCATCAGATTGATGCGCCAGTCAGCCCAGAGCCGGCCGATTGCAGAAGCGAGGATTCGCTCATCGAGGAGTACTGCAAGGCCTATCCCGATGAAAAAAATGACCTATTAAAACGCGCACGCCCCATCGAAATGCGTTACGTCAACCCGGTCAATGAAATCGATCCAGAGCCGCTACCCCCTGAACAAAGCGTTTGGATTAGAACCGTCGATACCATGCCAGACGACTTACGTTTGAATCAGTGTCTGTTGGCGTACGCCTCGGACATGACGCTCATTGACACCAGCTATCGACCCCATGCGGTGAATTGGCGGCAAGACAATTTTCAAGTCGCAAGCCTTGACCATGCCATGTGGTTTCATCAGCCCTTTAAAACAGATCAATGGTTGCAGTACTATCAAGACAGTCCACATTCGGGTGGCGCGAGAGGTTTCAGCAGAGGTACTTTTTTTGATCAAAACGGAACCTTGGTAGCCTCTTGTGCACAAGAAGGATTGATTCGATTACATCCATGAACATTGAATACATACAACGGACCCGAGACTACTATCGTGCCCAAGGATTCGAGCGGGACTATCGTTGGGCCAATAACAACGCGATCCCGTTCTCCAGACCCCAAAAACCCTTGGGTGACGCGAGACTGGCAATCATCACCACGGCTGTGGTCGAACCACAGATCCCGAAACCCACCCGGTCCGCCAAAAGCTATCCCCTGGATGAGATACCTGAACACTTTGATACATCGGAATTATCCTGGGATAAAACAACAACCCATACGAACGACCGGGAAAGTTATTTCCCGATCCAAGCGCTCACTTCGAGAGTTGAGGATGGGAGCCTAGGGAGTCTCGCCCCAAGATTTCACTTTGTGCCGACAGAATACAGTCAGCGCCATACGCTGACCCAAGACGCACCACTGATTGCAACACATTGCCTAGAGGATGCGGTAGACCTCGCAATCCTCATCCCGATCTGACCCGTCTGCCATCAAACCGTTGGTTTGACCGCACGGACCCTCGAAGACGCCGGAATATCAACCGTGGTTCTTGGCTCAGCCCTCGATATTCTCACCCAAGCCGGTACGCCAAGGATCGTTTTTAACGATCTGCCTTTGGGCAATCCTGCAGGCAAACCTTTCGATACAGCAATGCAACTACGTTCGGTCGATGCAGCCCTGGCGCTTTTTTATGCTGCTGAAGAGGGCGGCGCCCTAGAGACCCTACCCCATCGTTGGTCAGAGCAAGATGATTGGCGCCGCAACTTCATGGAAGTTCGCCCTGACAATCAGGCACAACTATTGAGCCTCGGCGATGAGAACCGACGACAGCGACTGGAAAATAAACGTCTAGGACTATTCCGGCCTTAGATTAAGAGCCCGTTCAAGGCACACCCGACCGGCAAAGCGCCACCAAAACTCAACCACTAGCTGCGCCGCCACTCTAACTTTAGCTAACGCTGGGGCATGAACGCCTGCAGCGCGGTCACGGTACCCAGCACTCCCGAGATCACCGATGATTTTGGTTCGATTTCGAACAAGGGGGAGTGGTGCGAAGGTAAGCTTTCACCCCGGTCGGCAAATGCCTTAAACCGGGCCAGGGTTGTTCCACCCACCGCAAAATACACGCTTGGAATATCGGGGGCCTGGGTAAAAAACGGAAAATCCTCCCCGCCCATACCTTCTCGATCATAGGTTGTCACCATCGCTGGCCCAAGCCGCTTCTCCCAGGCCATGAGAACACGCGCGGCTAATTCTGGGTCATTGGCGGTCACAGGCACTCCGCCCTTAAGTTCGATTCTTGGTAACCGATCATCAGGCAATCCGCCTGCACGACCTATGTTAACCGCGATTCGCTCAATGGCCGCAAGCAGCTTGGTCCGAGTCGCCCGAGAGTCTGACCTGACCGTCAGCTCGAGTCGCGCTTCCTCACCGATGACATTGCGTTTGTTACCCGCGTTAAAGACCCCCACCGTTACCACCCCTGGCTCTCTGGGCGACAACTCTCTGGCCACGATCGTTTGCAGTGCCAGCACATTTTGAGATGCAATGACAATGGTATCTCGCCCACGGTGTGGTCTCGCGCCATGCGCACCGATGCCAGGCACAATAATATCCAACGAGTCGACTGCAGAGTAAGCAGCGCCTGTCGATGCAAAGAGCAGACCCGCTTCAAGGTCAGCGGTAACATGAAAAGCCAGCGCGTAATCGGGGGTGCCAAACCGTTCCCATATCCCGGCAGCACGCATCGCCTCGGCGCCAGACACTTTCCACTCCTCCGCCGGCTGAGCAATCAACATCAACGTCCCTGCCCAGGTTTCCTGATGCGCTGCCATGTAGCGAGCCGTCCCGACCAGAGATGTCATATGCACATCGTGACCACAGGCATGCATCACAGGAAACAGGTCTCCTTCGCTGTTTTGTTGCATCACAGTCGAGGCATAAGGCAACTGCGTTAACTCTTTAACTGGCAGTGCATCCATGTCTGCTCGCATCATGACAAGGGGACCCTCTCCGTTACGCAGTAGGGCAACAATCCCCGTTTGTGCAATCCCCCTGTGAACCTCAAACCCCACTGCTTCAAGCCGCTTGGCAATGTTCGCTGCGCTTTCGAACTCAACAAAGGAAAGTTCTGGGTTTGCATGAAAATGCTCAAACAAGTCTTTGAGCTCACGGTCGTAATGCTGCTGGACCTCAAGCTGAAGGTCCGGAACATCATCGGCCGAAGCCAATAAAGGCGCTAGCATCACTATCAGACCGACCCCGCCTCGAATCACACTTTCTATTATCTGTTTCATCACCCTGTCACCCCCGTGCCAATGCTCTGCTGGTAAAAAGCCGCATCAATCTAATCTTTTGTTTCAAGGTTTAGAACCTCCAAATATCGTTTGGCCAAACGATCTTGGCGGGTTTCTAAATTGACCCACCCACCCTCGACCATGACGGCGATCGGCGCGGAACTGACTTCAAGAGGATCTCCGCTCCAAATCACCAAATCGGCCTTCGCGCCACGGTCAATCTTACCCAAGCCCTCCAACCCCCAGATCTCTGCGGGCACTGCAGTGATCGCCAAAAGCGCTTGCTCCCAAGCTAGCCCGTTCGCCACCGCAACACCGGCTGCTTGAGTCAAGGAGCGAAACTCAGAATAGGGAGAACCGGACATCAACGCGAAACGGACGCCCGCGGAACTCAGCAAGTAGGCTTGGTCCAAGCGCGCACCCAGTCGATCGAAATTCTGCGGCAAATTATCGAGCCCGTTAATCAACACAGGAATATCATGCGCTAAAAGGCTCTCGGTCACTTTCCAAGCCTCCGCCGCACCCGCTAGGATTAATCTCAGATCAGGAAACGCAGTAAAAGCATCTACGACGTTGCGAATATCCGCCGCGCGATCGACATGGACAACCAACGGCATGGCGCCGGATCGAACCCGTAGCAGCGTTTCCAAATCATCGAGCCCGATCGCAAAAGGACGCAGTTCGTTGCTGTCAAAAGCCTCACGTTGGCGGTCAAAACGACCCGCCTCCTCTAGCGCATCGACGGCCAAGCTCAAAGCTCTGGCCCGCGACCCTCCCGCATAGCGGCGGTCTCGCTCTCTGAGATAGAGGTGCAAACCATTGTCTTCTCGTTGCAAAAAATTGCGGCCCTGTACAAACCGCACTGACGCACTTTGTCCAGCAAAATTACTATCCCCTGGTTCGGGCACTACAATACCTCGGGTAATACCATCGTTTGATGCCAGGGGTATTAACGTTGAAGCAGGGTTGAGCGCGAGGGCAACCTGAAACCCAGCCGCCATATCATCGCCCGAGACCTCGCCATCATAGCTCACACCCAAACCGCTCACTTCTGCTAAACCGATGGTCGTTGCAGAATCAATCAACCCAGCGGTGACCGCCCGCTCCATCGCGTCAAAGATCACGGTCTCTTCGGTTCCCTTTAGATTCACTCCGATTTCAACGATGCGCCCATCCTTGATGTGCAGATCACGAACATCCCCGGTTTCACCATTATCTTTGACCAACCGCGCGTCTTTAATTAACACGTCCCCAAGCGCAAGACTCGATCCCCAAACGAACACCAGCATTAAGACAAAATTTTTCATTAAAAAATCTCCTCCCGCTGCCCAAGCTCAAAATCTGTCACCGGCCCAATGCCTTTCTCCCGGTCGAACTGCTTTACACCATCAATGAAAACCATTTGCGCACGGGCGTACACGCTCATGGGGGGATGACTCCACAGCACAAGATCTGCCATCTTTCCGGTTGCAAGGGTGCCCGTCTGATCCAAAATGCCCAGAGCCTTAGCGGCATTCCGCGTGAGCCAGGTCAAAGCATCCGAATCCGACAGACTGAGCCCGAGGCGCTGACCCGCCGCCAACGCTTTAGCGGCTTCCTGATTCAACCTCTGAATACCGGTCGCTGAGTCCGAGTGCACAATGGCACAGGCGCCGGCTGCATGAACCATCGGCACATTTGACTTCACCCCGTCAAATGACTCGAGTTTGAACTGCCACCAATCAGCCCACATCGCTGCGCAGACGTTGTTTACAGCCAGCAAATCGCCAATTTTGTAGGCTTCGACCGCATGGTGAAATGCGGTGACTTGATAATTGAACTCCTGACTCAAATCGATGATCTGAGCCATTTCATCGGCACGGTAACAATGGTTGTGAACCAAGATCTCTCCCTCAAGAACACCCACCAGCGTCTCCATTTGGAGATTTCGTTTCGGAGGTGAAGGCCGGGTCTTGTAATCAGAGCCGCTCTTTGTCGATTCCCAGGCGACGTACTCATTCAGAGAGCGTTCGTAGCGCTGCCATTTTTTTTGATACTCCTGGGCATCGATCCAAGCTTTACGATAGCCCGCGAAATTGCCCATTCGGGTCGCCGGAGACTGCGATTTGCTACCATAAACTCTCTTTGGGTTTTCGCCGCAGGCCATTTTTAAGCCATAGGGTGCGCCCGGGAATTTCATCCCCTGAACAGTTCTCGACCAGACGTTTTTCAACACGACGCTCCGTCCACCAAATAGGTTGGCGGACCCTGGTAAGATCTGGAGTGCGGTCACGCCGCCGGCAAGGGCTAATGGGAATTGGGGGTCCTGGGGCCACACACTGTGTTCAGCCCAGACCTCAGCGGTAACCGGCGAGGTCGCCTCATTGCCATCGCTGTGGGCGCGATAACTCGGGGAGGGGTAATCTCCTAGATGGCTGTGAACATCGATAATTCCTGGAGTCAGCCATAGGCCGCTGGCGTCTAATCGCTCAGCAACTTCAGGCTTGGATTCATTGCTCGAGCCCAGCGCTTGGATTCGACCCTCCGAAACCGCAATCCAACCCAAGAAGGGGCCTTGCCCCTCTCCTACATCGATCACGGCATTTTCAATAATGAAACTCTTGTGCGCCTTCGCCTGATAAGTCGATTCATAATCGCCTAAAACTTCCCCTACCCAGGACGAAAGCATCAATAACAATATTACTTTTTTGATCAACAGTTGTTTCATACCTCGCCTCCTTCTCTCGAAACTATCAGCTTTTGAAGTCACAGCCAAACCACCCTTTTAGCGCCGTTTACAGTTTCAGGGTGCCATGCCTAATCTATCATTGAACATGATCCACAAAGATCGGCTTCGATGATAATTAGACCGCACCTGTACAAGTTATCGCGGTCTTTACATAATGCCTCACGCTCATGCATCGGGATCTGCGCATTGAACCGCTGATTTCTGATGATCTTTAGCTTTGACCGAGGGGAACCCCGTTGACCATAGAACGAGACGAACAACTTGCAACCATTGACTCCATCCAATCGGGACTGGCGGATCTGAACTACATTTCCAATCATCAGATCGCCACTGCGGTCTTCCTGGCCTACCATCTCGACAAGCCTGTCCTCATTGAGGGCCCTCCGGGCGTTGGCAAGACAGAACTCGCAAAGTCTGTCGCCAACATGCTGGCGCTGAACTGTATCCGTTTGCAGTGCTACGAAGGATTGGACGAATCGAAAGCAATCTATGAATGGAAATATGGCAAGCAACTGTTATACACACAGGTTCTCAAAGAAACCTTAGGAGAAATCCTCGAAGGTGCGAAAGGATTAACCGAATCCGTCGCCAAACTTCACGAATTTGGCGATGTTTTCTTCTCCGAAGACTTTTTAGAACCTCGACCGTTACTCAAGGCACTGAAAGAGGAAGCTGGCTGCGTCTTGCTCATCGATGAGATCGATAAAAGCGATCACGAATTCGAGTCCCTGCTCCTCGAAATGCTCTCAGACTACCAGTTGTCCATACCAGAGATTGGAACCGTCAAAGCCCATCCCGACAGAAAGCCCTTGGTATTCTTGACGAGCAATAATACCCGTGAAATCAGCGATGCCCTCAAACGCCGCTGCTTGCACCTGTACATTCCCTTCCCAGATGCGGATCTTGAAAGTCAAATTGTTAAAGCGCGTGTTCCAGAGGTCCCTGAAGCACTCAGAAGACAGCTCGTCACCTTTATTCAAGAACTCAGAGAATTGGACCTGAAGAAGGTTCCCGCGATCAGTGAGACCATTGACTGGGCCAAAACCCTCATTCTGCTGCACACGGAATCTCTCGATTCTGAACTGGTGAAACAAACCCTCAATGTCATTTTAAAGTTCCAAGAGGATATTGAAGCGGTCACTGGGGAAGTTCAAATGCTCACGAATAAAGCCACCAAGGCCTCCTAATGGAGAAAACCCTCGTCGACTTCATCAAGGTCCTGCGTACCGCAGAAGTCAAAGTCTCTCCCGCAGAGACCTTGGACGCTATGGCGGCACTCGAAGTCGTTGGCTATGAAGATCGGGGCTTGTTTAAAGACAGTTTGTCGATGCTGCTCTCAAAAAACCCCGAAGAAAAAGAGACCTTTGAGACCTGTTTCGAAAAATTCTTCACCTTCGACGATGTCATGAAGACCGATGCGGCCGGTGGTGATGAGGGCGATGACCCTTCCAGCGATGCCTTTGATGACGAGGGTGACAACGGTAATACTCCGGGTCAGCCTGGCGGCAAAGGCTCTGGACAAGGCAGCGGTCAGGGCAATGCTGAGGATGAAACCGAGTCCTTGGAGGATTCTGAAGACGGCGGCGAAGCGCTCCAGCCCTCATCGCCACTGGGCCAATTACTTGTCAATGGATCACGAACAGACCTAATGGTTGCTATGGCAGAAGCCGGGCGGGCTGTCGAGGTCAATCAAATCGTGGTCTTCACCCAAAAAGGACTTTATACCCGCAAGATCATGGATGCGATGGGGTTAAAAGCGCTCTCTGAGGAGATTACTGACCTCCAAGGCGAAGGCGGCACCGGGGAACAGCGCCTTGCTGGAAAACTCAAACGCGCCCGGGACCAACTCAGAGACCAAGTTCGAGACTATGTCGAGAAGCAGTTTTTCTTACATGCCGATGAGCATGGCAAGCAGCTCAGAGAAGAGCTCTTAAAAAAAGTGAAACTCAGCAATCTTGAAAAACGTAATTTTAAGGACGTACAAGAAATTGTCTTTAAAATGGCCAAAAAGTTGGTTTCCATTCATTCAAAGCGACGCAAAACCTTCAAGAAAGGGCAGCTCGATATTCGAAAAACGCTCCGGCACAACATGCAATACGACGGCGTCTTCTTTGATCTTAAGTGGAAATCTTCCAAAGTCGATCGCCCCAAGGTGATGTGTATCTGCGACTGCAGTGGCTCTGTCAGCAATTATTCTCGGTTTTTGCTGATGTTTCTCTACAGCCTTGCTGAGGTCATCCCCAAAGTACGAAGTTTTGCCTTCTCCTCAGATCTCGGGGAGGTTACGCGTCTTTTCCAAAACAGCAACCTAGAAGACGCCATGGCAAAGACCATGCGTGATTACGGGAACGGGTCGACGGACTACGGCCAAATGCTCATGGATTTTAAGCGCAATTGCATGGACGACGTCGACAACAAAACCACCGTCATTATCCTAGGCGATGCCCGTAACAATTACGGTGACTCGAAGTCCGAAATTCTGCGCGAAATCTATGATAAGTCGAAGCGCGTGATCTGGCTCAACCCAGAGCCACGCTCGAACTGGACCGTGGGTGATGCGGAAATGAAGAAATATGGCCCAAACTGCCATCAGACCGAGGTTTGTAACTCTCTGACTCATCTTGAGCGAGTTGTTTCCAATTTGTTGAAATACGCCGCCTAGATCGGAGCAGCCTTGCCAAGGTCGCGGGTTTGAGCCCCTGACCAGGTGCTTATCGATTATCCAAGCGATCCCGGCTACAACCGGCGGCTTCAGACACCCGTGCTATCCCGTGATAGACTCCGCTTTTTAAACAGTCGATCGAGAGAGCATGAATTTCCTCAAGTCTTTGGCCATCGCGCTTTGCCTTTTCTCCGGAGCCATCGAGGCTCAATCAGTCGATGCCACCCGTCAAGTGGTAAAGATTGCTCTGGCTCAAGAGCCACCCCAACTCAACAGCATGAAAGCTACCGACCAAGTCTCGATCTTCGTTTTAGGCCATGTCATGGAAGGACTCACCCGTTACGACCGTCGCGGCAATTTAGCCCCAGGGGTCGCGGAGCGCTGGACCCTGTCTGCAACCTCGGCAAAATTCTGGCTCCGAAAAGACGCAAAGTGGAGCAACGGCGATCCCGTGACCGCACATGACTTTGTCTTTGCATGGCGTAATGCCGTTGATCCAAAAACAGCCTCGGAATATGCCTTTATTTTGTACCCGGTCAAAAATGCCGAAGCCATTAACCAAGGCAATCTGCCGATTACAGATCTTGGAATTCGCGCATTAGATGACCATACCCTGGAGGTCACCCTCGAGCGGCCCACGGGTTATTTCATGAAGCTCACCGCCTTTGTGACGACCTTTCCGGTGCAAGAGCGCTTTTACCGATCAGTTGAAGCCTCCTATGCGGCCGATGCCAGTCAGATGCTCTACAACGGCGCTTTCAAAATTACGGATTGGGTTCACAGTGCTTCTCTAAAAATGCAGAAGAACGAAACCTACTGGAACCGCCAAACCATCCGGTTAAATGGGATCGACGCAGACTACATCACGGCCGATACCCGAGCGCGATTGAACCTCTTCATTGATGATGAAATTGCCTACACCCAACTCGATGGAGAAACCTACAAGGACGCACTCAAAAATCAATTTCGTATTCGGCCGTTTGCAACCGGCAGCGTTTATTTTCTTGAGTACAACTACCGGCCTGAGCGCATCACCAGCAATCTTAAGCTCAGACAAGCGATCCAGGCCGCTTTCGACCCCGACGAATTCGTCAACAAAGTGCTGCAAACCCCAGGGAATCTGCCAGGGGCCAGTTTGTTTCCCAGCTGGATCAAAGGCGTCAATAAAACCTTTCGCGAAGAATACCCTGCCAAAGTTTTAAGGCCTGACCTGGCCCACGCAAAACGTCTTCTGGCGGAGGCCAAGGCAGAGCTAGGGGTTGAGCAAATCCCGCCTCTGGTCCTGCTTGTGAGCGACAGTCCAACGGCAACAAAACAAGCGGAATACACCCAAGGCATGCTCAAAACCAAGCTCAACCTGGATATCAAAATTGATGTTCAAACCTTCAAACAGCGACTTGCAAAGATGACCGAGGGCGACTTCGATATTGTTGGGGCTGGCTGGGGACCCGATTTTGACGACATCATGACTTTTGGCGATCTATTTGCCTCCTGGAACCTCAATAATCGGGGCCGGTATAACAACCCTGAGTATGACCGGCTGGTCCGAATTGCTATGAACAGTAGTGATCCAACCACCAGAATGGAAGCCATGGCAGGCATCCAGACCCTCGTTTATGACGACGCTATTATCCTACCCATGTACGAACAAGGCGTCATTTATATCCAACACCCCAAGATCAAGGGCTTAAGAAGAACGGTGATTGGATCTGACCCTGACTTTACTCATGCTCGCATAGTGCCCTAACACGATGTTTCGCTACACACTGGGCAGACTCCTCTCCGGCGTCATTACCGTATGGTTTATTGCCACCGCGACCTTTCTCGCGATGCACGCGGTTCCAGGTGATCCGCTGATGAACGAAAAGGCGACGACTGCTGAGATTCGAGAAAATCTCGCACGCAAGTACGGCCTTGATCGCCCACTACCCGAACAATATGTCATTTACCTCTCTAATATGATTCAGGGGGATTTTGGCATTTCTTTCACTCAGCAAAACCGGCGGGTCAATGACATCATCAAAGATCACTTCCCCGTATCGGCGGCGCTTGGCATTCTAGCCATCACATTTGCCGCCCTTGGCGGAATTCTTTGGGGGGCCATCACGGCGCTCTACCGCAATCAGTTACCCGACATCATCATTATGTTCCTAGTCATTCTGGGGATTTCTGTACCCAGTTTCGTTTTCGCCGCCCTTGGACAACTTCTTTTAGTCAATCTCAACCAGTGGTTTGGAACCTCCATTCTCCCCGTCGCCGGCTGGGGAACTTTTTCACACATGCTGATGCCATCACTGGTTCTCGGCCTTGGCACCATGGCCTTGTTGACCCGCCTAATGCGCTCATCAATGCTCGAGGTTGTTAACGAAGATTTCATTAAAACCGCCAAAGCCAAGGGGCTTTCCCCTCAGAGAATTTTTTTCAAGCATCAATTGCGCAATGCGATCCTGCCGGTCGTCACAGTCCTTGGACCCCAGATCGCAGCAATCACGACCGGAGGTTTTGTGGTGGAGCTGGTCTTTGCAATTCCTGGGCTGGGTCGCTACTTCGTGCAAGCCGTACAGCAACTCGATTACACGGTCATTATGGGGACAACGGTGTTCTACGGCGCTTTTCTCGTGCTCATGGTGATTCTCGTCGACATCATCTACGGCTTTATTGACCCAAGAGTTCGGCTCAAATGAATACCCTTCGAACCTTGACTGAGGCTGACTTCCAGCCAGCCCCATCGCAGGATAATCTTGAACAGATTTCTCGACCCTCCTTGTCGTACTGGCAAGATGCGTGGATCCGACTTAAGAAAAATACCCGTGCATTGATTTCGTTATACCTCATCGTTGGTCTAGCGTTTTTTACGCTTATTGGCCCTTGGATCTGGACCAAGGACCCTGCCGCGCAGGATCTTGACCAAATATCCCAGGCACCGGCATTGCCAAAAACTGCGCTGCTCGTCAAAGATTTTGAACCCTCCGCCACCCCGATCGATACCACGCATCCACCAGCGCCCTCGGGGTATCCGGATGCTCTAGACGCTGTGACTGGACTGACAGTTCTGGGGACCCCCACCACCCAATCGGTTCGCCTTTCTTGGTCACCCGTAGATCAAGCAGGGGGCTACAGCGTTTATCGCAGTGAGTCAGCGCCCGAGGGGCTAATGGGACTGGGATTACCCCTGGCGAGTCTGACTGCTGGCAACATCGTGGGATTCGAGGACCGGCTGAATCTAAAATCTCAGACTTATTATTACTCAATCATTCCCACCGATGGTTTCGACGAATTCGATGTGGTCTCAACCCTTGAAGTTTCACCCCAGCAATCAATCACCGTCTCCCAAGCACTGGAACGACAGTTGATCGATTCCGATGACCGCCCGGGGCAAACCGTGCAGTTAGCCTTTCATCCCTTGGGCACCGATTACCTGGGCCGGGATATGCTCGCCCGACTGATGCAAGGGGCCCGAGTGTCGTTGTTCATCGGGGTTGTCGCACCCCTAATTTATGTGCTTTTTGGAGTCTTTTATGGGGGGTTTGCGGGGTATCTTGGAGGCACCACCGATCAAGTTCTCATGCGTTTTGCTGACTTTGTGGTCGCGCTGCCGTTCTTATTGTTCATGATCTTATTCAAGATTGCCTTCGGTATAGGCCCGGGTGAAAGCGGCATTCTGCCGATGCTCATTGCGTTGATCCTATTACTTTGGCCCGCCACCGCAAGACTTGTGAGAGGTCAGGTGCTTCGCATTCGAGAGCAAGGCTACATCGAAGCGGCAAGACTCCTAGGGGGCGGTCCAAGTTATCTGATTGCAAGACACATCATTCCCAATACCATGGGGGTCATCTTGGTGACTCTAACCTTTGCGGTGCCTTCTGCGATTTTCACTGAAGCCTTCCTATCCTTTATTGGCATGGGCGTTGCGCCGCCAACACCTTCTTGGGGCTCCATGTGCAACGAAGGCGTTAAAACCATGCTCAGTCACCCACACGAACTTTTCTTTCCCGCGCTGTTCATCAGCATTACGGTCCTAGCGTTTAACTTGCTCGGTGACGGACTTACAGAAGCACTCGATTCCAAGATGAGATCGAAAGAATAATGAGTAATCCGCCATTACTTGAAGTCGAGGGCTTAACCGTTGAATTTGAAACCTACGGCGGCGTTGTCAAGGCCGTCAGAGGCGTAGATTTTACCGTTGAGGCTGGTGAGGTTATGGCCATTGTTGGAGAATCAGGCTGCGGCAAAAGCGTTACGGTTCAATCCCTGATGGGTATTATTCCCATGCCCCCAGGAAGAATTACGGCAGGATCAGCACGACTTAATGGCGCCGAGCTCCTCGGACTTGAGCCCAGGGCCGCCAATGCCTTCAGAGGCAAGGAAATTGGGATGATCTTTCAAGATCCAATGACCAGCCTCAATCCAACCATGACCATCGGGGATCAGATCGCTGAGACCCTCAAAGTGCACCGCGGAATCCCCGGGCAGCAGGCCTTTGAATCGGCGATCAAATTGCTCGAGATGACGCACATCCCTGAGGCTAGAAAACGCGCAACACAGTACCCTTTTGAGTTTTCAGGGGGCATGCTGCAGCGCGCGATGATCGCCCAGAGTCTCGCCTGCTCACCGTCTTTGCTCATCGCGGATGAACCGACAACCGCCCTGGATGTCACCATCCAAGCTCAACTCCTCGACCTAACAAACACACTGCAAGCTCAGGATGCAATGGCGGTCATCTTGATTACCCACGATTTAGCGGTGGTCGCCCGAACCGCACAAAAAGTATGCGTCATGTATGCTGGACAAATCATCGAACATGGCAGTGTTGATGATATCTTTTATCAAAGCGCCCATCCCTACACCCTCGGGCTTAAGTCCGCCATGCCCAGCAATATCGGGGACCGGGAAAAGTCCTTGGACCCGATTCCTGGCAGCCCTCCGGATCTATTTTCACCCCCTTTGGGCTGCGGCTACGCCCCCCGTTGCCCTCACGCAATGCGCGTCTGTCACGAGGAAAATCCACCTTTCTTTAAAGACAGTAACAACACAGGCCATGCGACTCGATGTTGGTTGCAAGCGCCAAACGCGCCGAGTGTTCCTGAGCTCTATCAGAGCAATAAAATAGCGAGCGACGGCGCATGATCAAAACCCTCGCACTCAAAAAACATTTTCAGTTAGCCAGGCATCAAACCCTGCACGCGGTTGATGGCATCTCTCTTGAAATCGCTGAAAACGAAATTCTCGGTCTTGTGGGCGAGAGCGGGTCTGGCAAGTCGACGTTTGGTAAAACTCTGATCGGATTACATGAGCGCACGAGCGGCGATGCTTTTTATCAAGGAGAGCCTCTTCCCAAAAAATTTACAGCCGCCGATCACTTACGCTATTCCAAAGAGATACAGATGGTTTTTCAGGACCCTTATGCATCCCTGAATCCGAGAATGACCGTACTCGACATGGTCGGTGAGCGCCTGAGCCTTCGAGGGATGGCCAGATCAGAAGTTCAAGAGCAAGTGGCTTACTGGTTATCCCGGGTTGGTCTTCATCCCGACCACATGTCTCGCTACCCTCACGAATTCTCAGGCGGACAGCGTCAACGCATTGGCATCGCCAGAGCCATGATAATCGAGCCTAAGTTCGTGGTCTGTGATGAACCCATCTCGGCATTGGATGTGTCGGTTCAAGCGCAGGTCGTAAACCTTTTGGAGGATTTGCAGCGATCAATGGGCTTGACGCTTCTTTTTATTGCCCATGACCTCTCGATGGTCCGCTATATTTCTGACCGAATGGCCGTGATGTATTTGGGCACATTGGTTGAGACAGGACCGTCCGACGCCGTCTTCTTCTCCCCGCAGCATCCCTATACCCAGCTTTTAATCGAATCGAACCCCGAGCCAGACCCAAAACTTGAGCGAACCCGAAGCGCCCAAATCTTGACCGGGGAAATTACGTCACCGGTTAACGTCGGTCCTGGCTGTCGTTTTTCTGATCGCTGTCCAAAGGCAATGCCCCACTGCAGCAACGAGACCCCAGAGCCGATCGCCATCGCAACGGATCACATCGTCGCTTGCCACCTATATCGCTAGTCCCTCGCTGGCCAAGTCATTTCAGCCATCGAGTGCGAGGTTCAGCCTAAACCTCCCTGGATATTGTAGCGCCCGGTTGAGACTTGTTCTGGGATTGGGTGGCTTCTAAGCGTTTTGGCTGCTCTACAGTATCACCCAGTCTTTTGGACCATGCGGTGCATAGAGTCCTCATCGGTATAATCACCAATATCCGCGAGGGATACCCAAGCCAAATCCAGCGATTCCTCGCTGACTGACAACGCCTCGTTGCGGTCGCCTTCAAAGAGAAAACGAACGTCAAAGTGATGATGCGCGGCCTCGCCCCGACGCTCTGGAATCAAGTGGATATCCAAATCAAAAATTTCAGTACTCACAAGGCGCAGACTTGATAATCCAGACTCTTCCTGGGCTTCACGCATCGCAACCCGAACAATATTTGAATCACCGTCGGCATGACCACCCAATTGGAACCATCGTTGCAACTTCTGATGATGGGTCAGTAAACAATGTCCGTGGGCTTGATCTAGAATCCAGGCCGAGCCCGTAACATGTCCCTGGGCGAAGGTCCGCTCAAAACATTGCTCGTGGGCCCGCACGAAGCCCTCAAACGCTGTGATAACCTCAAGTTCTTCTGGGAAACGACTTCGATAACGATCAACCGCCTTTAAAAGCCAAACTCTAGACACGCCCTACCGCTCTCCTACCTTCGAGGGTTTCTTCTCTTCATCAAAGAGACCCACCAACTGACCGGTCATGGCATCCCCGAGCTGCTCTGCATCGGTGATGGTCACGGCGTGTTGATAATGATGGGTTACGTCGTGACCAATACCAATCGCTACCAATTCAACCGGCGAGGCATTTTCGATCTGATCAATGGCAAATTTGAGATGCTGCTCGAGATAGTTGCTGGGATTAACCAAAAGGGTGCTGTTGTCCACAGGTAATCCGTCAGAAATCACCATTAAGATTTTACGATCCTCCGGTCGCCCGTGAATTCTATTGTGGGCCCAAAGTAGGGCCTCGCCATCGATGTTTTCTTTCAGCAGCTCTTCGCGCATCATCAAGCCCAGATTGCGCCGGGCCCGACGCCAAGGCATATCCGCGGCTTTATAAATGATATGCCTTAAATCATTTAGACGGCCGGGTTGCTGGGGTTTACCTTGTTGTAACCAAAGCTCTCGTGACTGCCCGCCACGCCACGCTTTAGTGGTAAAGCCAAGAATTTCGACTTTGACCGAGCATCGCTCTAACGTTCGGCCCAGGATGTCCGCGCACATCGCGGCGATTGATATCGAACGACCCCGCATCGACCCTGAGCTATCGATCAGGATCGATACCACCGTATCCTTGAACTGGGTTTCCTTTTCCTGCTTGAACGCTAGAGAAGTAAACGGATCCATGATAATGCTGGGTAATCGGGAGGTATCAAGAACCCCTTCCTCAAGGTCGAACTCCCAAGACCGGCTCTGCTGCGCCATGAGCTTTCGCTGTAGCCGATTGGCGAGTTTACTGATGATGATCTGCGAATTTTGCAAATGCTGATCAAGGAGTCCTCTCAGGCGGTCGAGCTCATCGCTGTCGCATAATTGATCTGCGAATACGACTTCGTCGAATTCTTGGGTATAGGATTGGTACTGAAATGTTTTGGGACGCAACCAGTTTTTCTGCGCGTCCGAATCTGGTGGTGCACCTGCATCGTCTTCGGAGCCATCCGCTTCGGCTAAATCAAGCGATTCCATATCGACCGGCACTTCACCCTCTATCGCATCCGCGAGATCGCTCTCTGAACCCCCTTCCTCTTCTAGGCCGTCTTCACCCGCATCAGCCTCAGATTCCTGTTCTTCCTCCTGGTATTCATCGCTGTCGCCCTCGGGATCGTCCTGGCCATAATCTTCTGCCAACCCAAGATCTGCGATCAGTGACTGTGCGAGCACTCTAAAAGCCGCTTGATCAAACACTTTGTCGTCATAATCTTTAAATTCAGAGCCAACTCTATCCTCGAGATAGTCACGCCAGGGATCGAGCACCCGGCTGGCCGACTCGGGCAACGGGGCGTCAATTAATTTTTCACGCAAATACAAGCCGACCGCTTGTCCAAGGGGTGCGTCTTCAGTCGAGGTTATGTCGAAGGTACCGAGCTGCTGGAAATCTTGGTCCAACTGGGAGAGAAGGTTATCTTGGACGCCGCGCATCAAATAGGATCCCACCGCCGCTATCCGGGTTTCCTCTACCGCATCGAATAGCTCCTGGGCCACCCCTGCGGCGGGTCTCGCCTCGGCATGAGATTGCTCGTCGTGGTAACGCGTCCGCAGAGCGAAGCGATCAGCTGTACCACGCAGCGCCGCTAGACCTGCTTCTGAAACGCCCAGTTCGGGGATCGGTATTCTCGCTTTGTTGCCGTGCATAAAAGGCTTGCCGCGACCGAAGGTCACAGAGAGCTCGTCGTTCCCTGATATCGCCCGCATCGTCGAGGTGACAGCTTGACGAAAGACTTCTGTGGTTTCATCCATCAGAGCACGCTCTTAGAGGGTCATGACCCAGCCAGCACCACGTTGGCCGTCGATTCTGGCAGGTCAGTGCCGAGACACCGTTGATAGTACTCGGCCACAATGGGGCGCTCGGTTTCATCACACTTATTTAAAAAGGTGAGTCGAAATGCAAATCCAAGGTCTCCAAAGAGTTGAGCATTTTCAGCCCACATGATCACTGTTCTCGGTGACATCACGATGGAGATATCGCCGTTGACGAATCCTTGCCGGGTCAACTCTGCGACCGACACCATATGTGCAATGGTTTTCTGATCAAAACCTGGCTGCTTCGCGGACACAATGCTGACTTCCTGCGCATGGGGCAGGTAATTCAGAGTCGTAACAATATTCCACCGATCCATTTGACCTTGGTTAATTTGTTGCGTGCCATGATACAAGCCCGTCGGATCACCAAGACCGATGGTATTGGTCGTCGCAAACAAACGGAAACTCTGGTGGGGGCTTATGACGCGGCTTTGGTCGAGTAAGGTCAACTTACCCTCAACTTCAAGGACCCGCTGAATCACGAACATCACATCAGGACGTCCTGCATCGTATTCATCAAACACGATCGCACAAGCTCGTTGAAGGGCCCAGGGCAGCAGACCCTCACGAAACTCCGTCACTTGTTGCCCGTCCTTGAGTACGATGGCGTCTTTGCCCACCAAGTCCATGCGACTGACATGAGAATCTAAATTGATGCGAATGCAGGGCCAATTTAAGCGCGCCGCAACTTGTTCGATATGTGTCGACTTACCTGTGCCATGGAAGCCTTGAATCATGCAACGCCGGTTATGTGCAAAGCTGGCCAGTATGGCAAGGGTGGTTTCCTCGTTAAAAAGATAGGTTTCGTCGATCACCGGCACGTGTTCTGAGGGTTCTGAAAACGCAGGGACCATCAGGTCGACATCAATTCCAAAAACTGCTTTTACTGAAACCTGCGTGTCAGGCACACCATCGCCTGCTAACGCTCCTTTTTGCTTTGCCATAGATTTAACCTTTCAAAATCGGGGTCTCGTCCCTTCGTTGATTGAACTGACCGTTTACTGACCGTTTACTGACCGTTTACCCCTTCCAAGCAGGCAATTTTGCACCGAAACGTCATTGATCGAGGATCGAGTGCGCCCTTTTCTTTGCCCAGCGACCGCGTTTGGGACGCTTTTCAAAGCAGCGGATGCCACCACCTGATCTTCGAGAGAGCGCCTAGAATAGCCATTTGCGCCCTAAATTGCCACGCTCGACAGAGACGCTCTGCTAACATACGGGCAGTCCCCATGAAGAGATCGAATATGACAACAATCTACCTCATCCGACACGGTCAGGCCGCTGCAGGGTTTACCTCCGACCCTGACCCTGGGCTAGATCAACTCGGCCGATCTCAAGCTGCTAAGGCTGCAGACCGGCTTATACAGCACGGCCCATTGACCCTGCTATCGAGCCCTCTTAAGCGCGCTCAAGAGACAGCAGCACCTCTCGCGGCGCGATTGGCTCAAAGCGTGGGCATCGAGTCCCGGGTCGCAGAAGTTCCAAGCACGGGGCTTTCTTTAGAGGCGCGGGGGCCATGGCTCCAAAAAGTCATGCAGGGTCGATGGTTAGAACAATCCGAAACTCTACAACAGTGGCAGAGGGACATGGCAACCTGTCTGCTGGAGTGTCAGGAACCCACTGCCATTTTCACTCATTTTGTCGCGATCAACGCGATGGTCGCGTTTGCAACCGGCAGTCCCGATGTCATGGTCTGCAGACCAAACAACGGCAGCATCACGGTGTTTGAAATATTGGACGGTGAACTACGCTTGATCGAGCGCGGTGAGGATGCATCGACCCACGTCAATTAACCCGCTTTCGGGGTACTCTGTTGGGACCCTGATGCAAGCGATGGGTTTAGACCTAGCACCTGCCCGCACAAATGCATCGAGATCCCGGTCATTGCATCCCAGGGATCCCCGGACTCCGCACCCTTGACCATTGCATCCACCCGCCGAGTCGCGGCGTGGATCTGCTCAAGGTCGGCTCGCCCCAAACGACGAAGCGCCGCGCCGATGAGCGCTTTTCGCTTCGGCCAGACCCGAGCGCTTGCAAGCGCTTGGTCAACCGAGGATTGCTGGGCCGTCTCCGCCAGTTCAAGCAGCTGACGCAATTCACGGATCAACGCTCCGGTCACCGCTAGGGGCTCTACACCCTCGGTTTTAAGTCCGTTTAAAATTCTCAGCGATCTCGCCGCCTTACCCATTAGCGCAGCGTCGAGCCACTGATACGCATCATAGCGGGCATGATCGGAGACACTACTTTCCACAAGATCCAAAGAGATTAATTTCTCCGGTGCCGCCAGAACAAGACGATCCATTTCCTGGACAGCAGCAAGGAGGTTGCCTTCGACTCGGGACGCCAACGCTAAAATCGCGTCGCGATCAATTCGAACGCCTTGCTGACGTAACCGTTGCTCAATCCAGCGCGGCAAATCTTTAGGTGCAACAGGCCAAACCTGGATAACAGCGCCCACGCCTTCAAGCGCTTTGAACCATTTTGCCTTTTGAACGTTGCCATCAGCCCGGGGCATGCTGAGCAACACCAAAATATCATCCCCCGCCGAACTCATCGCTGCCAGAGCAGCGGCTGCTTTTTCGGGCTGCTTCGCTTGATTGAGACGTACCTCAATGATTTTTTTCTCGGCAAATAATGACAAGCTATTCAAACTGTAATGAATTTCTTGCCAATCGAAGCCTGTCTCCACATGAAAAAGTTCGCGTTCAATAAAACCCTCAGACCGGGCTTGTTGCCGAATCTGATCGCAGAGTTCCTGACGAATCAGGGGCTCATCCCCCGTAATCAGGTACACGGGCAAGAGCCCCTTCGAGAAAGAGGCTGACAACTTCTCTGGGTATAACTTCAACGCCCTAGCCCTCGACCCGCCGGCACCCCAATCATCCTATTCAAACCAATCCCCTGTCGCCTATTAGGCTTTGAGTTTTAGAGCGCGTTAATCCCTCAAATGTCGCCATACATCGCTCCATTTTTTTAGCCTGCATTGACAGCATCCGATCAGGACTGAAGCGACCTGATCAAGGATCACGACTCTTCACCTTGTCCATTGCAGCTTCCAAGCGAAACCTAAGCTGCGCCAAGGCCTCAGCACGCAGCTGCCGTTGTAAGACCAGTTCACCCTCGTGCGCCGTCAGAAGGGCTTGGTTCTCTCGCTCAAAATAACCGACGACCGCTACGCGCTCTCGATCGATGAGAAAATCGCCCTGCCAATCTTTGACAGAAAAGATCCACTCGAGCTTGACCTCAAATTGCATCCGATCATCAAACGCTGCGGCGGCAATCGGCCATTTTTGATAGACCTCTTCATGCACCGTGAGCGCCGCTTGGGGCGAAGCACCATCGTCAGGATCTTCCACAGGGAGCATTGCTTGCAGGGCACGCAGCACTTCGACATCGACCTCAGGGGTATCGATATTGACCGATATTCCTCGAAGCAACCCGCCATCCGCCATTTGATACCCGCAACCGGTAAGAAAGACACCGATTAGGCCAAGCACCAACAGGGGGCGGACGTCCATCAATGCACCACGTAATTGATCAGCTTGCCCGGCACAAAGATAACTTTTCGAATGTCTTTCCCATCAAAAAAGTGATCCAAATTCGAAAGCCCAGAGACGGCTTCGCGCACAACATCTTCTTTGGCATCAGCAGCGACCGTCAGTTTACCTCGCAGCTTGCCATTTATTTGCACCACCAACTCTATCGAAGTCTTCACCAAGGCCGCAGCATCTGTCTCCATCCACGTCGCTTGACTCAAGTCCTCTCCGGTAAGCTTTCGCCACAGCGCGCTACAGATGTGCGGCGTAATTGGCGCGAGCACTTGAATCAAGGCCAGCAGTGCTTCACGTTGAACGGCTGGCCCTTGGCTGGAACAACCAGGATATTTGTTGATCGTATTCATCAAGGTCATTGCTGCGGCGACAACCGTATTAAACGCCAACCGCCGATTATAATCGTCATACGCTTTACTTAAGGTTTCATGGGTGACGCGCCTGAGTGCGCGGTCCTCATCGTCGAGCTGACCGACATCGAGAGGCTCGGGTGTTGGAGACAAAGCGTGCGTGTAAACAGTGTTCCAAAGCCGACTTCGAAGCCATTTAAACGCAGACTCGACACCGTTCTCAGACCACTCAAAGCTCTGCTCTGGCGGCGCCGCAAACATCATGGCCATTCGCACTGCATCGGCACCGAACTGATTCAATAGATGCTGAGGATCTCCGGCATCCCCGGCTGACTTAGACATCTTGCTGCCGTCTTTGAGCACCATGCCCAGTGCAAGCAAATTACGAAACGGTTCATCACAATCTACTAACCCTTGATCCCGCATCACTTTGTGAAAAAACCGTGCGTAGAGCAGATGCAAAATGGCGTGTTCTTCGCCACCGACATAGTGATCCACTTGCGACCAATACTTCGCGCGTTCGTCCAGCATCGAATCTTGAGCGTCGCTCGACATAAAGCGCGCGTAATACCAAGAGGATTCCATAAACGTGTCAAACGTATCGGTCTCACGCTCGGCCGGCGCCCCGCAACTTGGACACGGCACTTCATACCATTCGGGCATTTGTTTAATGGGTGATGACACGCCTTGAAAACGAATATCGGTCGGCAGCACCACCGGCAAGTCTGCCTCCGGCACCGGTACAGCACCACAGGATTGACAATGAATAATCGGAATCGGACAACCCCAATAGCGCTGGCGCGAAACCCCCCAGTCACGGAGCCGATAATTGACCTGTCGCTGCCCAAGACCCTTCTTTTCAAGCGCCTTGGTGATTGAATCGAACGCCGCTTCAAAGGCTAAACCATCAAACGCGCCTGATTGAATCAGGGTGTTTTTCCCGGTAATGGCGGCTCGATCAACCGAATCCTCGTCATCACTTGCTTTGATAACCTGTTTGATCGGGAGATCGTATTTTTTAGCAAACTCCCAGTCTCGCTGATCATGACCCGGCACCGACATTACCGCACCAGAGCCGTACTCCATCAGAACAAAATTTGCGATCCAGATGGGGATGGCCTCGCCGGTCAAGGGATGCGCCGCAACATAACCTGACTCAACACCCAGCTTCTCCATTTTAGCCATCTCGGCTTCAGCCACTTTGACGTTTTGGCATTGGTCTACAAACGCTTTGATATCCGCATTCTGAGCGGCCGCTGCTGCCGCAATAGGGTGCTGAGGCGCGCCTGCAAGATCAGTCACGCC
>CAJYBS010000002.1 GCA_913064795.1 uncultured Gammaproteobacteria bacterium | reverse complement strand
CGATTGAGCCTGCCTCAAGCCGAGCCGATTGCTCACGGCTGAGCAATTGTCGAGTGCTTGGCGACGCTGGCGCATCTAAAGACTCTACGACGAAATATCCAAACAGGGCATTAAAGCCTGTTTTGTTCCTCGGTTAGCGTTTGATGCCTAACGGCTGAGGGGTTTTATCACCAACCCCTCCAAAATCTTCGCGTTGAGGGTTTGCTTAAGCTGGCGCCTCATGGAACATATTCACTCGGCCACCATCAATGACGAGATCATGTCCATTGACAAATGATCCATCAGCCGAGGCCAAGTAAAGCGCGCCTTGAGCGATATCCGCCGCGACACCCGAACGACTGAGGGGCGTTGCTTTGGCTAAGTTAGCCTCAAGCTTTGCCATCTTTTTGTCGTTCTCCTCGTCACTGAGCGTGTTCGCTCTCGCCGACCCTCCCCAAAATATGGGCGTCGCTATCGCACCCGGGGAGATCGTATTCACCCGAATATTCTCGGGTCCCAGACGCACCGCAGAGAGTTTTGAATAGTGGGTCAAAGCAGCCTTGACGGCGGAATAAATCAAATCACCTTGGTTATCGCGGATCGCCGCGACACTGGAGTTATTGATAATCACGCCACCACCGCGTTGCCGAAAATGCGGAATAGCATGTTTCATACCCAACGCAGCGCTCGCGAACAACAAATCAGTGGCATAGACAATGGCCTCTCGCGCAACCGCATCCACAAGCCCATGAGTTGGACCCCCTGCGTTGTTAAACAAAATATCTAGCCCGCCAAAGGTCTCAACTGCGAAGTTCAAGGTGCGCTCGATGTCAGCTTCAATGAGGACGTCTGCCGTTACAAACCGGCATCGATCACCCAGTGTCGAAGCTAAACGCTGACCCTTTTCTTCTGAACGTCCGCAAATCACGACTTGCGCACCCTCGGCAACGAAAAGACTGGCGGTGGCTTCTCCAATGCCGCTGGTGCCTCCTGTAATCACTGCCACTTTATCGTGTAGTCGCTGACTCAATTGCTTCTCCTCTTAATCCTGATGACATTTAAATTGATGGCGTTACTGATGGATAACCCCTCGGGCGCATCGCCTCAATAACGGCCGGGAGTCGGGAGAGGCGGGCGATCCGCCGAACGAATCAGGCGCATTCCGAGAGACTATCCCCAAGCGCATTCATCAAACTAGAGATTTCTTGTTCTTCTACAATGAAGGGAAGGCCAAGTTGAATGGTGTCACCGCCGTACCGCACATAAAAACCTTTTTTCCACATCGACATCGCGACTTCAAAAGGCCGCCGCAGAGGCTCGCCTTCATAAGGGAACAAGGTCAATCCGCCGGCGAGTCCATAGTTACGAATATCGACCACTCGAGGGGCATTGCCGAGTTCATGGATCGACTTCTCAAAATAAGGCGCGATGGCTTGCACCCGTTCGATCATTTGCTCTTCTTCTAGCACCGACAGCGCCGCTAAACCCGCTGCACAGGCCAGAGGATGCGCGGAGTAGGTATAACCATGTGGAACCTCAAGCGCATAGTGGGGCGCCGTGGTGTCCATAAAGCAGTCGTAGATATCCTCGTGAACCACAACTCCACCCATCGGAACAGCACCATTGGTCATTTGCTTTGCAATATTAATGATGTCGGGGGTCACCCCGAAGGCTTCAGCGCCTGTATTGGCCCCCATCCGTCCAAATGCAGTAATCACTTCATCGAAAATTAACAAGATGTCATGGTCATCACAAATCTGCCGAAGCCGTTTTAGATAACCCACCGGCGGCGGAAAGACACCACTGGAACCCGCCAAGGGTTCAACAATGACCGCCGCAATATTCGACGCATCATGCAGGGCAATGAGATCTAATAAATCATCCGCCCGCTCAGCCCCTTTCTCAGGCAACCCAGGTGTAAAGTAATTGTCACTCAACCAAGTATGCCGGAGATGGTCCGACGCAATGCCTTCGCCAAAACTGGCTTTATTACCGCCAATTCCACCGACCGAGATACCGCCAAAATTCACCCCATGGTAACCCTTGGCTCGTCCAATCAAACGGGTTTTGCTGGCTTTGCCCTGGGCCCGCCAATAACCCCGGGCAATCTTCAGTGCAGTGTCAGCTGCCTCAGAACCCGATCCGCAAAAAAAGACACGATTCAAGTGCTCAGGCATAAACTGGGTAATTCGCTCAGCTAACTCAAAAGCACCTTTGTGACCAAATTGGAAGGTCGGGCTGAAATCAAGCGTTCTAACCTGAGCCGCGATGGCTTCATTGATTTTCTGGATGTTATGGCCGAAACCACAGGTCCAAAGCCCAGAGAGACCATCAAAAATTTGGCGGCCATCACCATCAGTGTAGTAACACCCATCCGCGGCGGTAATCATGCGAGGATCCGATTTAAATTGCCGATTCCCAGTGAAGGGCATCCAATACGCATCTAATTGTTTTTGGCTAAGGCCCGTCGTTGAACTCGCCATAGTCTGTCCTCGCTCTTTTCTATGAACTCTGACGGCCTTTCATCACCATCAATTTTTGCAGCCTAACTCGTCATCCTTGACTCGAGAATCCCAGGGCGGAATCCCGCGGTCCTCCCCTTCAGCTGCGACTTTAATCTTCGCCCAACTCGATCTGGAAATCGAGTGCAGTTTACAAAAGCGAAGGGGAGGCTACCACTTTGAATCACTAAATCCATTAAACTAGGTGACCGGCCTCTGCGTTTAACCTTTTATGAAATTTTTGTATCTGTTCTTTTTCATCTCAGCAATGCTCCTTAAATCCGAATGGGCCTTGAGTTCAAATTCAAGCGAAGTGCGCCTGGGACTTGAACAAGATATCCTCACGGCTCGACTTGAAGGCGATTACGTTCGAGCGCTTGCTCAAACCGAGCGGCTGAAAATGCTGCCTGACAGCTATCACCTCGGCATTGCACTGGATCTCGACACACGCCTGACCCGGCTGTCATGGGACAGCCAAAGCACAGGAGAGGACGACTATTTATTTGGCCTCAGCGAAGCGCTGATTGCGCTCTGTCCTAAAAACCGCCGTCAAAGTCCGCCTGAGACTCTGTTTCAATGCGGTCGAGGTCATTTCGGACACTCCTACTTGTCGGCGCTGCGAGGCAATCTCTTTGATGCAGGCAGTCACGGCAGTCAAGCCATCAAGGCCTTCGAAGCTGCACTGGCTAAGAATCCCGACCTGACCGCAGTGAAGCTGCCTTTGGGCATGGCCTATTTCTATGCAGACCACCTGCCATCATTCGCGAAATTAATGGCACCGTTTCTCTGGTTTATTCCCACGGGTAATTCCGACAAGAGTCTCCCTTACATTGAGGCTGTTATGGTTGAGGGAGGCCCCTATGCCGATGCAGCTCGGTTCATCTACAGCGACCTCATCATGCAAAAAGCGCCTGAGCGAATGCAGGAAGCGAGCCGCGAGCTCGAAGGATTAGTCAGCCGATATCCCAGCAACCCAAGACTCCATCTTGCCCACATCTCAAGCTATGCCTATCAGAACGATTGGCGGGGGGCCTACTCGGCGGTCAAAAAGATGGATGGCTCGATTCAGCAAGCGTCACCTTTTACCGCCGTGGGCAAGATCTGGAAGATCTACATTCTAAAATACCTGAACCAACCGTTACCCCGGGACCTTCAATCTTATATTTTAGAGCAAACCACTGATGGCTTGCCGCGATGGACCGAAGATTGGCTGATGCTCGCTCAAGGCCTCGCCAATGATTTCAGCGGGGATCGAAACGCGGCAACGGCGCTCTACCAACAAGTGCTCGACAGCGGCAATCGCTTTGGATCAGGATGGCTGCTCGAGCTTGCCGCAGAGGGGCTCGATACTAATCTCTATCCTGGGAAGGACTGAGTCCTGCTTCGGCGCGGTAGATTTGCATCAAAAAACTACGCCACAACTCATATTGCTGATCAAGACTGCCTGTCAATTCGAGCACCTGTCCTTCAACCCGCCCCACCGTGGGGGCCAATGTCCGCTGCAGAGAGCTCCCCATCTCTTCGATCTCATCCTCGTTTCGTTTGAAATCCTGATACCGCTTATAGGTGCCCAGAAGCGCTCCGTAATCACTGGCAACACGTCGAAGTTTCCGGGGCTGCTGCTCAGACAGGCTCAGGTTGTAATCTTCAAACTCAAACTGATAACGGCGCCATAGCGCATAGGGGACTTTCATCTCGTTAAAAATAGTCCCGAACTGCTCGTCGATTGCATCAATGAATTGGTACTCGCTGTCGCGAATTCTCAGCACACGAGCATACATGGGGTCTGATTCAGCCGGCAGTCCGAGTAATTGCAACAAGCCGGATTCGTCTGTTTGTAAAAACCGCCCAAACTGATCCGGTGCTAAAGTGTCGGCATATCGCAGGATTGCTGCGAGCTCGACTTGTCGGCGAGCGTCATCGGTCACGGCTGTTAACTTCTGCGACAATCGGTTCGCAATCCGAATCATCAAAGGGCTGTAAGGATCTTGGTCCGTTTGATCGAGGAGATAAAGACTCACGTCAACCTGTTCAATGAATCGCTCGTCAATCCAAATCCGGCCAGTCGCATCTTGACAGGTAAATTGAAGGTCTATCACCAAAGCATTTGCTTGGTGGAGCATTGCGCTGCAGTTCACCTCCGCGGTTGGATCCCAGCGGGGCGCCACACGAACCCCGCCCCAAAATCCTGAATCGACCAAGACCTCCTTTAAAAGATAGGGGAGATAACGCTGTTCGGCGTTGAGAAGCCGCCCTCGTTGTGACGTCACATCCGGAATTTCCTGATCGAAAACACTGATGCTCAAATTTAGTGACGGCCTTTCTAAGTCAGCAGTGGATATCCTATCCAACAAGACCGGGACAGCGGACCTTTGGACCGGTTGCGGCGGCGGGGCACTGTTGCAGGCCTGGAGCGCAGCAACAAGGCTCATAACAGCGATTCGAGAAACCCAGAACAAATGCGTCATTTCGAAGTGCCCAATTGACAGACTTTGCCTTTACCTAAATGGTATTCGCACTCAAAACCCGTCTCAGCGGGCGTGAAAGGTTGATAGACCCGGTTAACCGTAAAAGGCTGGGAGACGCCGCCGGCAACAATCGAGGTGGCCATGCTCAACCGATCCTGTCGCTGTGACAAGATCAGCCGATGAGTAATGACAACATCCCCCGGCAGCTTTAATTCAAAAAACAACTCCCTGTTTTTTATGCGGCAATCACTCGCGCCAAACTCTTCCGGCGCCACCTCGCGACTGAGATCACAGCGCAAACTGAAATTATCGTCCCGGGAGACTGTTAGGGTTTCATCGGACTGTCTGATTTCCAGTACCGACGTCCGCGTGATTTGTTCAGCGAGTCGTCCTAGATTGACCAAACCCCTCAAATCTTCCATCGCTTGAAAAGGCGACTCACCCCTCCGGTTTTGGCCAGCGGCCAAGCGCCGCTGATGATCACTGAGCGTCACTTCATACAGATATCGGAGTTTATCGTTGGGGTGCTCACTGGCTGAAAAATCAACTTCCCAATGCCCTAAAAAAGCACTCACGGCGTCAACGCTCGCGGCTCGCCCAGAGGAGTCAATGCTGAGGAGGCCGAGCAACACACTCAGCGCGGCACAAACCTTCACCACTCAATCCTCCTCGTCCCGCGATGACTAGCGATTTTACACAAGAGCTGATCTACTATCAGACAACCCTTCACATCTAACAAGACCAATAACATGTCCTATCCACTCGCAGGACTAAAAGTCCTTGATTTTTCTCGTGTTTTAGCCGGCCCCTTTGCTGGAAGGATGCTCAGTGACCTCGGCGCAGACGTCGTTAAAATCGAACCGCCTGAAGGCGATGTTACCCGATACTGGGGCAGAGTCATTGCACATTTACCCGGTTATTATCATCAGCAAAATGCAGGAAAACGTAATATCTGCATTGACCTAAGACAACCCAGCGCCAAGGACCTCATTTTTTCCTTGGTAGCAGAGGCCGATATCGTCATCGAGAACTATCGACCTGATGTCATGACCCGGCTCGGCATCGGCTTTGATGACCTAAAAAGGGTCAACCCCAGAATCATCATGCTTTCAATCAGTGGCTTTGGCCATGACAGTCCAGAATCAAAGCGACCTGCCTACGCGCCTGTGATTCATTCCGAGGCGGGTCTAATTCATCGCAGCAGTGTCGAGGCGCTTGATTCTGGCATCGAATCGCATTTCCAAGACCTCCCGCTCTCAGTTGCCGATACCAATGCATCGCTCCATGGTTTGGTTGGCGTCCTCGCCGCTGTCATCTTAAGGTCATCAACCGGGGAGGGTCAGCATATCGATATCGCGATGATTGATGCGACCATCGCCACTGACGATAAAATGCATTACGACCTAGAGGATGCTCAGGGCACTGGTCCGATGAGAAATGAGATTTGGCCTCTGTCTTTTGGTCCGGTGCTGATTTCCACCGATTTTCGTCTCTTGTTCAAATTGCTGGTCTCGGGCAACCATTTAATCGACCCCTCTCCACCCAACGCCAGCTTGACCGAAAAAATTTCCGCTCGACGCGCTGCTGTTCAAGAAACACTCGCGGCCATCGAAACACCGGAGGCCTTCGACGAGCTGATGAAAGCGATCAATGTTGCCTGGGGTCTCGTGCGAGATCCAAGTGTAATCCATGCCCAACCCACCGTCGCCCACCGAGGCAGTGTGACCGAAGTCGATGACCGACAGGGGGGCACCCGGCCCATCACCCAATCCCCTTACCGATTCTCTAATGCAGAGAGCGGCGTTCGCGGGCCCGCGCCCCACCGGGGTGAGCATAATCGGTTGGTTCTTGAGCAGTGGCTCCAGATGACCTCAGCTGAGATCGACGCTTTAGCCAGCGCAGGCATCCTCTTGGCGGACGAGGAAGCCTGCGACAACGCGATTTAACCCTGGGGCACGACCAAATATTTCTCTCCAGTGGCCTGCTTAGCATAGGTCTCCAGATTGTCTTGGCTCAACATCCCAGCCAAGGAAATCTCTTGCGTGTACTGACTGGCAAAGGTGGTAGTAATCTCATCGGCAACACGCTGTCTCAGCGCCTGAGCACCGTCATGGCCGATTTTTTGCAGAAAGGGTGTTAACAACCAACCACCCAAGCCCCAAGCCATGCCGAAACTCCGATTCAGTGTCGTCGCAGACCGCTCAAGCCCACCATAGATATACACTTGTTTATAGGTGGTCGAACCATAGCGGGAGAATTCTCCCATCTTGGCATTTTGTGCCACTTCCATTGCGGTTAGAATCTGACCCGCGAGGGTTCCACCGCCGGTCGCATCAAAACCAAGCGTTGCGTCCGTCTCTGTCAGCGCTGAGACCAAATGTTTCATGAATTCCGGATCGGATGAGTTCAGCGCGTGCTGGGCCCCTAAGCCTTTAAGCAGTGCAACGTGCTCATCTCTGCGAACGACGTTAACCAGTGGGACACCATCGGCCAAGCAAATCTTCACCAACATCTGTCCGAGATTGGAGGCGGCAGCGGTGTGCAGCAATGCACTGTGACCCTCAAGTCGCATGGTTTCCACCATTCCGAGCGCCGTCAATGGATTAACAAAACAGGAAGCCCCTTCTTTGGCCGTAACCCCTTCATTCATCAACAAGCATTGACTGACTTTCATGACTCGATATTGGGAGTACATCGCACCGCCTAGAATTGCTACCGTCTTTCCCATAAGCTGCTGCGCCTCTGCACTCGCACCCGCCTGGATAACAGTGCCGGCACCCTCGTTGCCTGCGGGCAAGGCGTGACCGGCTCTTGCGCCGATGTGCCGCAACATCGGCTCTGGCACCATCGCTTTAACTTGGGGCAGACCGTTGACCTCACTGTACTCAGCACTGCTCATATCTGCAGGCCCGAATAGCAATCCTAAATCAGAGGGATTAATCGGGGATGCCTCCACCCGAACAAGCACCTCGTCCTCTTTGGGATCAGGAAAATCAACGTTGACTAGGGACAACGTCAGTGCACCCTCTGCGCTGATCTGGGTCTGAAACTGTAATCCTGATTCGGCCATGCTACTTTCTCCTTTGAAAACCAGTGGGTTTTAAACTTGACTGGCGAAGAACAATACGCAAGTCGCAGCTCGCGATCAACGACTTATCAGTAAAACACCCGATGAAGGGTCCAAATTCATATCAAGGGTGGACTGAACTCGGTGGCTAGGAGATAGTGAACCCAATCGCGGTAACAGCGTTCAATCAGCCAGTCGGACACTGATGGTGTTCCTGGCTAGGGAATGAAAAGGATCCAGCTTATGACCACCGACGTCTACGTCGCAACCGGCACACGCACCGCCCTCGGTAATTTTGGGGGCTCACTTAAAGACAGGCCTATGACCGGACTGTCCGCTGAAATTGTTGGCGCCTGTATTGAACGGTCTGGGGCCTCACCTGAGAACTTCGACCATATCGTGTTCACCACGACCTGCCCAACCGATAAAGACTCTCTTTTTGCTGCACGGGTGGTGGGGATGAAAGGCGGGCTACCTGCCGATGCCGCTGCGCTCGATGTTTCTCGCGCCTGCGCCAGCGGCCTCCAAGCGATCATTTCCGCAGGCCAACAGGTGGCAACCGGCCAAAGCCAGCTCGCGATCGCTGCAGGCGCTGAAATGTTCAGTCGAGCGCCCTTTGCAGTCACGACTTCACGTTGGGGTAACGCGCGAGGACACCAGCAACTCGAGGATATGTTGGAATGGTGTTATCGCTGCCCCTTCAGTCTCGAATATATGGGTGATACAGCCGAGAATCTCGCCGCCAAATACGGATATGACCGCAGCCCAATGGATGAATATGCAGTGCAAAGCCAGGCGCGGGCCCTCGCCGCGATCGAGTCGGGCTTCCTTGCGCGCCAGATTCATCCGGTCTTGGTGCCAGAGGGCAAATCCAGTCGCACGTTTTGTATCGATGAGTCCCCTCGAGCCGGAATAACCGTCGAACGCCTAGCGCGATTGGCGCCGGCCTTTCAAGCCGATGGCAAAGTCACCGCTGGCAATGCTTCAGGCGTTACCGACGGTGCTGCTGCGATCCCCGTAGGATCGAAAGAAAGCCTGATGTCTGCCGGCATCAAACCCATCGCACGCATCGTCGATTGGGCCGTCGTCGGCGTTGAACCGAGCCTGATGGGTCACGGCCCGGTTCCAGCCATAGAGCAGTGCCTTAGGCGAACAGGGCAGGCGATTTCTGACATCGATTACTTTGAGATCAATGAGGCCTTCGCCGTGGTCAACCTCCACGTTGAAGCCCAGCTGGGTATCCCGAGGGATCGCCACAACCTTTACGGCGGCGGCATTTCAGTGGGGCACCCACCGGGTGTCACCGGCCTTCGCATGATGCTTAATGCAACTCAGCATCTACAAGAAACCGGCACTCGCTTCGCAATGCTGGCGATGTGCATGGGCGCTGGGCAAGGCATGGCCATGTTAATCGAAAATGCAGACTATGCATGATCCGCGGTTTTCGTTAGAACCAGACGGGCGCCGTCGAACCCTGGAACGTCGACCCACGGATCCCCCTAGGCCTTAACCTCATAGCAGGGTCGATGGTTTTGCGCTGCGACCTTCAATCGCTTTTGCCGGACAAATTGATCCAGAAGGTTGCCCAACTGATCGACGACCAACTGATCTCCTGAGATCTGAAAGGGCCCCAAACGCGCCACTTCGCGCTGGCCTTGTTCTTTGATTGTGCCGGCGACAATCCCCGAAAAAGCACGGCGTATTTCATAACAGAGACTAACCGCAGACTGGTCAAGATGGAGGTTCAAGGCACCCATAGACTCATGTGTCGGCGTAAATTGAGACTGCAGCGCTGGCGGGACTTGTATCGACCAATTAAAGTAATAGGCATCGCTTCGAGCTTTTCGAAATTTTCTAACCGTGCGAATCCCGCTGAAGACGGCGTCGGCGGCAGCTTCCGGATCATCAATGATGATCGTATACAGCTCGCGCACGGACTCGCCTAGAAGCGAGACCAGCAGTCGGTCAATCTCATCAAAATAAGATCGCGCAGACTCGGGCCCTGTGAAGATCAAAGGAAAAGGGATGTTCCGATTGTCATCGGACAGTAGGAGACCCACCAAATAGAATATCTCCTCTGCCGTTCCAGCACCTCCTGGAAAGACCACGAAGGCATGACCCAGGCGCACAAATGCTTCTAACCGCATTTCAATATCCGGCATGATCACAAGTTCATTCACGATCGGGTTCGGCGGTTCCGCGCCAATAATCCCAGGTTCAGAAATCCCTAAATACCGCCCGGTCTTAATGCGCTGCTTCGCATGCCCAATGGCGGCGCCCTTCATGGGACCTTTCATTGCACCATCGCCACACCCAGTGCAAATATCTAGTCCTCGCAAGCCCAGCTGATAACCCACATCTTTCGTATACTGATATTCTGGCCTTGAAATCGTGTGTCCGCCCCAACAGACCACCATCTTTGGAGGCACATCGCTTTTGAGAACTCCGGCATTTCTTAAAATATTAAACACCCCATGGGTCAACCCATCACCCGTGGGGCGCTCTGTCTGCATGTGCGTATTCACGTATAAAATGTCTCTGAGCACCGAAAAAAGGTGCTCCCGAATACCCGCTAAAATCATGCCATTTACAAAGGCCGTCGGCGGCGCTTGTTTGAGCTCCAAGCGGATACCACGGTCCTCTTGAAGTAGCTTAATTTCAAAATCCGCGTACGCGGACTGAAGACTTCGTGTGTCATCAACATCAGCACCGCTATTGAGCACAGCTAAAGAACAATTTCGATAAAGGCTATAGAGACCAGATTGTGAGCTGTCTAAGAGCGAGGAAACTTCCCGCTGGGAAAGCACTTCAAGCTGCCCTTTTGGGCTGATTTTAACGTTCACTTTCTCCATCACGCGGCCTCTGGTTGAAACATCGCCGAATCAGCTTTATAGATCATTGCGCCATTCATGACGGTCATCAGCACTTTTGTATCTGCAATGTCCGCCGGTGCAACCGTCATTAAATCTCGATCCAAAACGATAAAGTCGGCGACTTTACCGGGCTCTAGGCTGCCTTTGAGGGCTTCCTCGAAAGCGCCGAACGCAGGATTGATCGTGTAGGTTTTCAGAGCCGTTTCACGATTTAGGCGCTCACTGGGTTCAAATCCTCCTTCTGGATAGCCCGCCAGCGTCATTCGAGTTACCAAGGCGTAATAGGATGCAAAGGGGTTCACCGGTTCAACCGGCACATCTGTGCCGTTGACTAATACTGCGCCGGATTCGATCAAACTCTTCCACATATAAGCGCCTGAAGCGATACGCTCAGCGCCCAGCCGATCAATCGCCCAGGGGCGATCAGAGCTCATATGAATGCCTTGCATGGAGGGTATGACGCCCAACTGCCCAAATCTTGGAATATCTTCGGGATGCAAATGCTGGGCGTGCTCGACACGAAACCGAACCCCTCGATCTCGGCCATCAAACAACGCATCAAAGATATCGAGCACTTCGCGATTGGCTCGATCGCCAATCGCATGTATCGCCACTTGGAAACCATTACGGTAGGCCAAGTGGCTGATATCGGACATCTCAGCGACTGGCATCGTCGGCAACCCAGAATGCCCAGCGCGGTCGGAATAGGGTTCGAGTAACCACGCACCTCTGGAGCCAAGGGCGCCATCAGCAACCAACTTGATGCTGCGAACCGTTAATTTGTCATCACCCGCGCCGATTAGAGGTCCTCGCTGCATCCAATCTGCGAGCATGTCGCTGTCCCCGCCTGTGATCATGGCGTAGACCCTAGTTGTCAGGCGATCTTCGTTTAAAAAAGCCTGGTAAAGACGAATGTCGTCTTGGGAGGCTCCCGCATCCTGAAAGCTCGTGATACCAACCCTCGCCAACCCTTCAAGCGCCAAGTCAAGGGCTCGTTCACGCTGAGAGCGACTCAGGGCAGGCACGAATCGGCTGACCAGATTCTGCGCTCGCTCGTTGAGCACCCCGGTTGCGCGCCCCGATGGATCGCGGATGATTTCCCCATCACCAGCCACCTGGGTCTTTCCATCGATACCGGCAATCGCCAGCGCCCGATCATTGACAAACGCTGCGTGACCGCTTGCATGCTTTAAATACA
The DNA here is from genome assembly GCA_913064795.1 of uncultured Gammaproteobacteria bacterium. Classification (GTDB taxonomy): domain Bacteria; phylum Pseudomonadota; class Gammaproteobacteria; order Pseudomonadales; family Azotimanducaceae; genus UBA9926. Next base: position 15,429 of record CAJYBS010000002.1, on the reverse strand, counting down.
CGGGATTGTCTGGGGAAATCCCGTTAAGGGTCTCATTGGTTTGAAACCCATCCACCATTTTAGGGGTTTCGTTCCACTTACTCTGGTGCCAGCCGCGACCCAGAATCCATTCTCCAGGTTCAGCCTTGTCAACCGCCTCAGCAACCTGCGCCACAAGCTCACCCAGATTTTTAGCAGTCGCTAAATTTAGGTTGAGCTGAGCTTCCCCGTAGCCCATTAAATGACCATGGCCCTCAACAAATCCTGGGATCACTACCTGTCCAGATAAATCAATTTTTTGAATCGGCTCGCAGGCCTCCAGAGACTTCAACCGCCCGCTGTTGCTGACGCAAAGTCTGCTGACCGTTGAAGACTGCTCATCTAGGGTGTAGATCACGCCGTTTGTGAATAACGTATCTGCGCTAGCCGATGCCATAGATGCGCCAATGAGCAGAACCCACCAAAAAGATTTATGACCCATAATTACTCCTACATTCGCCTTGCATTGTCCCATAAAAGCATTGGATCAGGGACAATCTCCGCTTTGTTGTCAATCTGCACCCCAATGGGAAGCAGCGCCTTACCAACCATCATTCGAGGGTCCGGTTAAGGTGTACGGATTGACCCGAGTCAGACCGGGTTCTGATCTGGCATACTCTGGTTATGGCGCTCTCTTTAAATGAATTCGCGGTCCGTCTCGTTGACTCCAGGTTCACTTTGGTTTCCGGAAAACGACTCCTTGGCGGCGTGTCAGCAGATGTTTTTGTCCTTCAAGTTAAAGACTCTAAAGGGCAAGAGGCCCAATGGGTCCTCAGACAAAACAAGAGCGACGAAGATCAGACCGCCGCCAGAGCCGCGATCTTACGAGAATACGAATTAGCTCGCACTCTGCATAAGCAAGGGTTTTGTGTTCCTGAACCCTTAAATATTTGTTTGAATGCGGTCGAATACGGTGGGCCCTTCTGGGTCATGACCTATATCCCTGGCAGCACCGACTTAAGCGATGGTCACCTGGCGACCAGGCTCGAGACCATGGCTGAATCACTGACCCAAATCCATAACCTTCCAGTGGGGGCCCTGCCGAAACTACCCAACCGAACCAATCCCGTTCCGGAACTCTATGATTATCTACCCGCAGGCCCTGACTGGCTTGCACTTCGCGCAGGTTTGGACGGCAATCACTTCTGCGAGTATCAGGGTGCTCCTGCACTCCTCCACGGCGACTTTTGGGCTGGAAACCTCATTTGGGATCAAGATCGACTCGTCGGTATCCTAGACTGGGAAGATGCAGCGATCGGTGATCCTATGTGCGATCTCGCGGCGGCGCGATTAGAGTTACTCTGGCGATTCGACCACAAAACCGTGCAGCGCTTTACCCAGCACTACGCTGAGCGCTTGCCCATACATCCTTGGCGGTTGGCGCTGTGGCAGGTTTTTGTAGGGTCCGCGGCTCTAAAGTTCATGGGCGACTGGGGCCTCGATGAAACCCTCGTCAACCACATGAGACGTCTTTCAGCGACCTTTATCGAAAACTCGTCCTATCAAGTTCTAACAATCGATCCGAAGACCCAGCCCTTGTTCAAGACTCCCAACTTTTAGCGGTCCATGAAGCGCCCTTAGAACCCATGCGCTGCAACCTGCAATTGGAACCGGGGTTACGACAAAGATGCGTCACAGCAGCGCTTTTTCTTCAAAACTTTGGGGACGGAATTTCGAGGCTCGTGAGTGGGAAGCGCCGCCGCCACCGAGGCCGGTCACATTCTTTGTTTTACAGCGATGCTTCTTGCTCTTTTGTTTGACGCTTCTTTCCCGGCTTTGCTTTACGAGCTGTTCTTTACCGGCTGTCCTTTACCAGCTGTCCCGTACCAGCTTTCTTTTGCCAACTTAATTTTAGCAGGGGTATTCGGGTAATACACCGATTCAGATCGTTCTGCCGTTTGGTCACCGCTGCTTGGGTTTCAATGCCGGACGCGCCGCAAGGGAACGGCATGGTGTTTACCCGAAAGCCTATTGATCAGGCCTGCCGTAACAATGTTTCGGTTTGGGGAACAGACAAACCTGCTTTGAGTATTTGATACTTTTCTCGATAAGCCGGATGACTCGAATTCAATCGAAGCACAGTTTTTCGCTCATCCCAAGGATGTGCGTTTATTTCAAGCTGCTCACCCTTAAACATTGATTGAATGCACGTTGATAAGGTGCTCTTTTTTAGGTTAATCCGCCGACCGATCTCAGTGGCCGTCATACCCACCCGGCCCCTCAAGCAGTTCGTTTCCCAAAGGGCTAACTCGACGCAGACCTGGGACAACGTAGCGTGCTGACTGCGATCGCGTAGAAGCTGCGCATAGTTACCTGACAATCTAATCAACGGATAAGGCGTCCGAATTTGGAAACGGTTCTCTGTCGCAAGATAGTCAACCTCGTTATCAATAAAACAACGGCGGTGCGACTCGATGAGAGATTCTCCTGGAAAAAGCCATCCTTGCTCAACATCAACCATTTTAGCATCGAACAATCTATCCAAGCGACGGTGTACAAATTCGGGCGCCTCTCCGATCTCGCTAGCAATGAATTGACTATCAAAAGGCACTGGGCTTTGATCGTCGAAAAAGGCGGCGTTAAGAAACGATTTTAACCGATAGGCTCTAATGCTCGTTTTCGACGTTTGCATGTTGATCATAAACCAACACACACTGTCGATGAGGGCCTTTAAATTAACCGCTGCTGCTCCAGCGCTTAGCCCAGCAAACTGTCTTCCGAAGTGAAAATCAGCACTCATGAAACCTCCCTTTCAATATAGTATCGTCTGCTGAGGAAATTCCTTTTCCTCGAGTGACACCCAGCGATACCGCTCATAAAATTTAATCTTCTCTATTAACCGCTCATAAAATTTAATCTTCTCTATTAACCGCTTTTAAAAAGTAAACCGCTGCTTTCTGCATTTCAAGAGAAAAAGTGCGGCCTGTGAGCGCCGAAGAATGAGCAACGACTAGGCTCACCGATTCGCCAGGAATACGCAGTCATGCACAAACCTTCGATCAGACAGTGCAATCGATCCACACACCCGGCTCTTCGTTAAGGGTGATACGGCGCCGACGATCATGTCTTCCCCGAAAAGCCTGCTTGCGAAGGCCCCAGAGCCGTTGCCCAGCTGTTACGATCGTGGCATCACAACTGCCCAGAACCCATTAACCGCTGATGATCGATTTTGGTACACCGATCCTCGACGACAGCAACTCCGGCATCCAACAAATAGACAGCGGACTCGCGATGGGCAATGCCTAATTGCATCCAAAAGCAAACGGGACGAACGGCTATGACATCCGGGATCAATCGAGGGATACGCTCACTGCGTTGAAAAACGTCAACCAAATCGATCGGGACAGGCACTGACTTCAAGTCGGGATAACACGGCTCCCCTAAAATCTCAGAGTAGTTTGGGTTGACGGGAATAATGCGGTAGTAAGACTGAAGATACTGCGCGACACCAAAACTTGCCTTGGAAGGATCAGGAGATAGACCAACAATCGCGACCGTCTCAATCGAGGCAAACAACGCCGCCAACCCGTCATCATCCACCGCTTGTCCCTTGATCACGCCGATTTCGGCTTTCGCATCCATTTACTGGTTTGACTGACATCCTCGATCGCCTCGCCTTGCTTCTGCCAACCCGAAAACCCTGCCTCCAGATGGGCGACGTTGGAGAAACCCATACTTTCCAGCGACTTGACCGCTAAAACACTTCGCCCGCCCCCCGCACAGAAAACAACGGTTCGCCGATCTTGTTGAAAATAATCCCGATAATAGGGACTTGCCGGGCTCGCCCAAAATTCCAGCATGCCGCGGGCACAATGGGTCGCAGCCGGAATGGTTCCAAGATCGATCAGTTCTTGGATTTCGCGAATATCGACCAACAAGAGATCAGGGTTCGCAGCAATTTCTGACTTGAGGTCATCAACACTTAGGTTTTCGATGTCGGCTTTCATCGCGTTGGTGACTGCAAAGATATCTTCAATCGTCATTTCAAAGTTCCTCAATCTCATGCTTTCGACGCTCTAACAGTGACAGAAACCGCAGTATTTTTCCAAACCAGCTTGGCCTGCATTCAGACAGATAGGCGCTTGACCTCTCAGCCGGTTACAGGTTCTATGCTCAAAGACGACCCAACGCTACGGAGAACACAATGAAAATAGGCCTGTTCGCAACTTTTATGTCCCCCATCTCAACCCCCGCAATGATTCAAAGTTTTGCACAGTCTATCGAGGAGATCGGCGTTGATTCCCTTTGGATGGGTGAGCATGTCGTGTTGTTTGATCAGACCTCCAATCCCTATCCTGGAAGCCGGGATGGAAAACTACCGGTCCCTGAGGGGGGCGGAATGCTTGATACGGTCGCGACATTTGGCCTTATCGCAGGATGCACGCGTCGGATCAGACTAGGAACCGGCATCACTCTTTTGCCCCAGCGCAATCCTGTCTATACGGCCAAAGAATTTACGACCTTAGACTGGCTCAGCGAGGGTAGAATCGATTTTGGCGTTGGCGTGGGATGGTGCCAGGAAGAAGTCGAGGCTTGCGGCTACAGCTTCAAAGATCGAGGGCACCGATGCGACGAGTTTATTGAGGTCATCAAAAGTTTGTGGGCAGACTCCATCACTCACTATGAAGGTGAGCATGTCCAGGTCAAAGCCGCTCGCATGGACCCCAAACCCGTTCAACCCGGCGGAATCCCAATGATTATTGGTGGCCATTCTCCAGCAGGGTTTCGTCGAGCCGCGAAATATGGACAGGGGTGGTATGGATTTCAGCTCAATCTAGAACAAACCGCAGCCATGAAATCTGAATTAAACAGGGCGCTCGAAGACCAAGGACGCAGCTGGGATGAATTCGAGCTCATCATTACACCGCCCTATGGCATTACAAAAGATCAAGTCCAGGCCTACCAGGACCTCGGCGTCGATCGACTCATTGTGCATTTAGGCAGCCAAAAACCAGACCGAATCGACCAACGCCTGAACCTGGTTTCAGACTTGATCGAGGCGGCTTAATCACTGCAAATAATTTTAACAAGCTTAAGATCGCAACTGATAAATGGCGCGTTGTTCTATTTCAGCAAGCGGCTGCAACGAATGGCCGTCAAATAGACCAACGCGAATGTCAGCAAATTGATGACCTCGCCGCTCAAAAAGATCCTGAACCACCATTTCTGCAAGCACTTCAGTGTTTGGCGCGATGGCGGCAAACTGATGATGGGTTGTCTGAAGATGCACCCAAGGATTCATCAACGCATTGGCAGCGAATATCCAGTTTGCGCAGCCCAAAATAAACGACGTATTCGCAAACCCCTCCGCGGAAGGGTCCTTTGCATCAAGCCTTAGAATTGACGGCATCGACTCCGGATCCAAAAAATAGCTTGCCATGGCATGGCCTGGGTGCCAGTGATAACGGGTTGCAAAACAACCTTCAGCCATCATTGTCCGAAACGCCCCTGGCGTCGCGGCGGCTGGAATAAAAGCATCCGGCAGGGGCTTTAAACCCAGCGGCTGGGGACGCTGTCGTTCGTCGCTTTGCAGACGCAGGCCCACTCTGGCTTCGGCCCGCACCGATCCCGCTTCATCGATCAGTTCAGCGCTGTAGGTCGCGTCATCGAGCAGCGTCACAGCAACATCAAAGGGTCTGGTATCGTAAACCGGTCGCACAATCTTGATCTCGGCGAAGCCGTTGGTGAGAAATGACTGACCCCATCTGAGCACCCCAGGCTGGGTTAAATAAGCGGATAGGGTGACTCCGGGCACAAGGCCGCCCTTAAAACCATATCGCTGCGCCATCTCGTCGCTGTGAATTTGATTTTGAGAATCCGGCGACTGATTGTGCGCAATGCCAGAAAAATTCAACGTCATGATCAGACCTCCAATGGCCTTAGGGTTAAATCAGCACGCTAATTGAATTCCCAACCGCAAACAAGTTCACTATGCTTAGCCCGATGGATGACTATGACTACATTATTGTTGGCGCCGGAACTGCGGGCTGCGTCTTAGCGAACCGGCTTTCAGCCGACCCTAGGCACCAGGTTTTGCTGATCGAATCCGGTGGCAAAGACGATTACTTTTGGATCGATATTCCGGTCGGCTATCTTTACACCATTAATAATCCTCGGACCGACTGGTGCTTTAAAACCCAACCAGAACCGGGACTCAACAACCGAGAAATTGGCTATGCGAGGGGCCGGGGTCTCGGCGGTTCATCCTCTATTAACGCGATGATTTATATGCGGGGTCAGTCCAGCGATTTTGATCAGTGGGCGGCTTTGGGCAATTCGGGCTGGAGCTGGGACGAGGTTCTCCCCATCTTCAAAGCCTCTGAAGATTATCAGCATGGCGCCGATGCATTCCACGGCGAAAACGGCGAACTTCGGGTCGAGGAGCGCCGGGTCAATTGGGAAATTCTGGACGCCTGGCAAAATGCCGCGGAAGAAATTGGCATTCCGAGGATCAAAGAATTCAATCGTGGTAACAACTTTGGCTGTGCTTACTTCCAAATGAATCAACGAAAAGGCGTACGCTGGAGCGCAAGCAAAGGGTTTTTAAGACCAGTTTTACATCGTCAAAACCTGACTGTTATGACCGAGTCACATGTCCACAAGGTGAACATTGATCAAACCTCAGACGGCTCCAAGGCCAGTGGTGTCGGGGTCTCTCAAAAAGCTGACGCCCCCCGCTTGATTCGAGCAAGACGGGAAGTCGTACTTGCCGCTGGCGCGGTTGCTTCACCTCAAATTTTACAGCTCTCTGGAATCGGAGCCCCCGAATTGGCCCAACAGTTAGGGATCGAACAAAAACAAGATCTTTCGGGGGTCGGTCAAAACCTACAAGATCATTTGCAGATTCGAACCATTTATAAGGTCAAAAACACTACGACGCTGAACCCAAAAGTCAACTCGTTACTGGGTAAGGCCGCAATGGGACTCGAATATTTGCTGTTTAAGACAGGCCCACTCACCATGCCGCCGTCTCAGCTGGGCGCCTTCGCAATGAGTGATGATCAGCAAACGTCTCCCAATATCGAATGGCATGTTCAACCGCTTTCTCTGGATCAATTCGGAAGCCCACTACACCCTTTTGATGCAATCACGCCCTCAGTATGCAATCTAAGGCCTGCAAGTCGGGGTAGCATCACAGCGCAGAGCAAGGACCCCAAAGCAGCACCCTTGATTCGTCCTAACTATTTGTCTTGCCCGGAGGACGAGGCGGTGGCCGTAGCCGGTTTGCGATATACCCGTCGCATTATGCAGGCCAAAGCACTCGAGCCGTTTCGACCTGAGGAGTGGAAACCCGGCCTTGATTTTCACAGCGATGCCGAACTGCTCGATGCTGCAAGAGATCTCGGCACCACAATTTTTCACCCTGTGGGGACCTGCAAGATGGGATCGGACAGCGAGTCTGTCGTAAACCCGAGGCTTGAAGTCCATGGATGTCAGGGCCTACGAGTCATCGATGCATCCATTATGCCCCTGATCACCTCCGGCAATACAAATGCTCCGACTGTGATGATCGCAGAGCAGGGTGCTGCGTTTATTCTGGCGGATGCGAAGAAAACCCCGAACGTAACTTAGATCGCTTTGTTTCAAACTTTCGGCGGGTGCGCGCATCAATGGGCAAATCCAAAAATGCCGCCAATGCGGCTTCATCTAACTGGGCATAGTTGGCCCTAAAAAGATCTATCAAGGTCTTCCCGTTAGGGTAGGGGCGCGCCAGCTCAGCCATGTCTCCCGCACCGATCGTCCCAGGCTTTAGGACTCTACAATAGAACCCTGGGCGCTCCGCCTGCTGGAAGGCCTTCGAAAATCCTCGGTGCGGAACTGAAGCCCCAAGCACGCCACAAGGGATCCTCGGCGCGGAAACCTCGAGTTCAAGATCCTCAAAGGTTAGTCGGTCGCCAATCATCAAGTTCGTATCCAGTCCTGACAGCAACAGATTCTCGCCGAAACCGCCTGCAGCGAAAGCTGTGCGGTACTGACGATGCCAATACTCGTAGTCTTCTTGGCGATAAATATAGATCGCTTGGTCAGCGCCGCCATGATGACGGGCGTCACAAATCGTATCGCCAAGCAAGCCTTCCTGGTGGATTGTGACGCGGCCAGAAACCTCGGTTTTTGTGATTCCAGTGCTGACTTGGCGCGAACCCACTTTTAACGATTTTTTACGACCTCTATGGACACTGACTACAACAATCATTTTACAACCCGCTCTTAATGGTTATCTCTTGTTTCTAAACCCTGCTGACTGACGGCTTCACCCAGCCGCAGACTCATCGTAATCTACGAAGCAAAGCATCGGAACAAAACGTCTCCAGCGTCAAGACGACATTTGGCCGTAAACAGCGCCTAAGGAGTTTTCGATCAAATGAATAAGTAGAATATATTAGTATCCATTTATTCTTTTTTATACTTTGTCCGAGCTTGTAGAATCTACGCTCCCGAAGCCGCGGACGTGCTATCTCAGCCCACCTTCGAACCTTTCGCCGACCAACACCAAAGGAACGTCTATGTCAGCCTATCTCAATCAAATCGCTGAACTTGAACAATTAAAATCAACCCATGCTGAAACCTGGAAAGGCATCAGTGCCGAGTATGCCGCTCGTATGCAACTCCAAAACCGCTTTAAAACCGGTCTTGACATCGCCCAGTACACGGCGGACATCATGCGAAAAGACATGCACGACTATGATCTCGATACCGCTCGGTACACACAATCTCTTGGCTGCTGGCATGGTTTTACCGCGCAACAGCTCGCGATGTCAGTCAAGAAGCATCGCGGCACGATGGACAAGTCCTATATCTACCTCAGCGGCTGGATGGTCGCAGCGCTACGCTCAAAATTTGGACCACTGCCTGATCAGAGCATGCATGAGAAAACAACGGTCCCAGAGCTGATCCATGAGATCTACACCTTCCTAAAGCAAGCCGATGCGAGAGAGCTGCGTCACATCTTCATTGAACTTGATGACGCCGCAGCAGCGGGCGCTGATACCAGCGATATTCTGTCACGCATTGATCAATTTGAAACACACGTTGTTCCCATCATCGCGGATATCGATGCCGGATTTGGCAATGAAGAAGCCACCTACTTACTTGCCAAAAAGATGATCGAGGCTGGCGCCTGCGCAATCCAGGTCGAGAACCAGGTTTCAGATGCCAAGCAATGTGGGCACCAAGATGGAAAAGTCACCGTTCCCCATGAGGACTTCTTATCCAAAATTAATGCCATCCGTTACGCCTTCCTTGAGCTGGGCATCGATAACGGAATCATCGTTGCTAGGACAGATTCTTTGGGAGCTAGCTTGACCCAAAAGATCCCGGTCTCCAAAGAGTCCGGTGACTTAGCGAGTCAATACAACGATTTCCTTGAAACTGCACCGGTCAATGACCTCAGTGAACTTCAGGACAACGACATTGCTATCCACCAAAATGGCCAATTGGTTAAGCCGGTCAGGCTCGATAACGGACTGTACGCTTTCAAGGAGGGTACCGGCTTTGACCGGGTCGTACTCGATTGCGTGACGTCATTAACCCACGGTGCAGACCTGCTTTGGATTGAGACTGAAAAGCCCAACGTCGCTCAGATTGCTGAGATGGTCAATGCGATCAAACAGCACGTGCCTGATGCAAAACTGGTCTACAACAACTCACCCAGCTTTAACTGGACCCTGTCATTTCGAGAACAGGTCTACAGTGCTTGGAGCAGTGAAGGTCGAGACCTGAGTGCCTATCCAGATCCTGCAGTCGATGCTAAAGGTCTGATGTCAGCATCCCTCGACGGCTCGGAACTCGCGGCAGAAGCCGATCGACTCGTTCAGCAGTTCCAAAAGGATGCGTCGCGAGAAGCCGGCATCTTCCATCACCTGATTACCTTGCCGACCTATCATGAAACGGCGCTCGGGACTGACATTCTCTCGGAAGGTTACTTCGGTGACCTTGGAATGCTGGCCTACGTTCGGGATGTCCAGCGTCAAGAAATTCGCCGGGACATGGCGTCGGTTAAGCACCAAGATTTGGCGGGATCCAATATCGGTGATGATCACAAAGAGTACTTCTCCGGTGACAATGCCTTGCTTGCAGGCGGGAAAGACAACACCATGAATCAATTCTAGCCCTCTACACTGACATCGCTGTGAAGCACCTTTGACAGCGACCCAAAAAAAGCCCCTAACTTGGGGCTTTTTTTGTTTTGGTCTTTATCAAAAACCCAGACCTTTCCCAAAAGCAGAGGGTAAGGCACAATGCCAGCAAGGTGTATTTCATGTATGACGTCATCATTATTGGAGCAGGCAGTTCCGGCAGTGTCCTCGCCAACCGATTGTCTGAAGATCCAAATCGAACGGTTCTGCTCATCGAAGCAGGCCCTGACTACGTCGAGCCCAAAACGCTACCCTTTGAATTAATCAACAGTCACAGGAATGCCCTCAAAGACCATGATTGGGGCCTCGACTACGCGCCGACTCAATCCCAACAATCAAAGCTTCCCCGGGGCAAAGTTACCGGCGGTTCGAGTGCGGTCAATACCACCATCGCGCTGCGAGGGTTGCCTGAGGATTACAATGCATGGGCTCAGGCGGGTAATCCTGGCTGGGAATGGGAGTCGGTTCTACCGCATTTCAAGCGCTTAGAACGCGATCTCGACTACGGTGACAACGATGATCACGGTGACGCTGGGCCGATATCGATTCGCCGATATCCCAAATCCGAAATGACCGAGGTCCATCAAGCATTCCTCGCCGACGCAGACACGTTGGGGTACCCCGAATGCCACGACGCCAACGCCCCACAGTCAACCGGGGCCGGACCTCAGCCTATGAACAAGCTTGGCCGTTTGAGAATCAGTTGCGCCATCGGATATCTTGCTCCAGCACGATTTAGGCCCAATCTCACAGTCCTCGCAAGCACCAGCGTCAGCCGTCTTTTGTTCGAGAAAAAGCGCTGCATAGGGGCCGAAATTACGTCCAATGAAGGCACCCTCCGGCAGGTTTTCGCCAAGCTCAACATCGTCAGCGCTGGGGCACTGCTCACCCCGACACTACTCATGCGCTCGGGCTTGGGTCCGCCTGATATGCTGAACGCTTTTGGTATTGAAACCATTGAATCCGAACCATTCGTCGGTCAGAACCTGTGCGATCACCCCGCAATCTCAGTGGTCTGCTTGGCTAAGCCGGGTTGTAATATCGATCACGATGCGCCGATTATCCAAACAATTTTGCGTTACACCACGGAGCGTGCAGAACACCGAAATAACATGCAAATTGAACAGCTCAGTTATGCGGGCGCACCAACCGGGCCTGCGAGGTTTGCCATTGCTGCTTGCCTTGAGTACCAATACGGACGCGGCAGCCTGCAGTTAACCGGCCCGCATGCAAAGGATTTACCTTTAATCTCCAATCATTTTTGCGAAGATCAAAGGGACTTAAGGGCACTGGTTGAGGGGCTTAAAGATACCCTTGCATTCACCCAACAACCGGCACTGCGCGGGATGATCGATTCGATCTCCTTCCCCGACCCCAACCGGGGCAGCAAAGATTCGGATCTTGCCGGGCTGATTCAACGCTTTGCAGGCAGCGGCTATCATCCTTGCGGCACAGTGAAAATGGGTCCCAAGGAGGATCCGAGCGCCGTCGTTGGAAGTTCAGGTGAGCTACACCGATGCGATGGCCTCGTTGTCGCCGATGCCTCGATCATGCCCCAAGTCCCCCGCGCCAATACCAACCTGACCGCAATCATGATCGGGGAAAAAATAAGCCAAGACATCAACCGGCATCCAAGCCATTTTGGACTCTAGCTACTCAAAAGGAGGTGGTGATGACTGACATCGCGATTCGAAATGCCCTGATACTCGATGGCAGTGGCGCAGAAGGCTTTGAGGCGGATATCGGTATTTCCGGAGGCATGATCGAATCCGTCGGCACTGTTGGTGCCTGTCAGACCGAGATCAACGGCGAAGGGCTGACCCTCGCGCCGGGCCTCATTGATACCCATGCCCATGATGATGGCGCCTTTTTGCGGCATCCAGATATGACCTTCAAATTATCCCAAGGGGTCACCACAGTGGTCAGCGGCAATTGCGGTTTCAGCGCTATTCCTTTTGACCCGGACGCTGATGCGAGGGCCGCCAGCGGTGGCATTTTGTCGGGACTTGGAGGAAATTTTACCGATCTCTCGGGCTACTTTGATGCCGTTCTCGAAGCAAAGCCCGCAATCAATAACATGATGCTGGTTGGGCACAACACGGTCAGAAGCCTGGCTGTTAGCGACCAAAAGCGGGCGCCCTCAGAGCGCGAAATGCAGACGATGCAGGGCCATGTCGAGCAAGCCTTGGAACAAGGCGCGTGTGGTTTTTCCACAGGTTTAATCTACCATCCAGGACGTTACAGCCAGACCGAAGAAATTATTCGACTCGCCAGCCTAGCAGGGTCAGCAAATGCGCTGTACACAACCCATATGCGAAATGAAGGGGACCGCCTGCTCGAAGCCGTAGAAGAGGCGCTGCAAATTGGCGATGAGGCGCGGGTACACACCCATATTTCTCATCACAAGGCAGCGGGCCCTGGGAATTGGGGTAAAGTCACCCCTTCACTCAGCCGGATTGATCGCGCCATTGCCTCAGGCCAGGCTGTCTCTATGGATGTTTATCCGTACACCGCCGGCAGCGGGCGGATGATCGAATATTTCAACCTAGATCGCATTAATCGCGATCTTGCGGAAGTCATTCGCATCGCCAGTTGTCCCGCTTTTAGGGCATATGAAGGGCGTATGCTCAAAGATATCGCCGCTGAACAACAACGTGACATCACCGAACTCACTCGTGAAATTCTGACAGCGCCTAGAGGCGAAAACACCATTTGCATCCAGTTCATCATTGACGAGGCGGATGTAGAAACCAATCTACGCTGGCCAGAGATGATGGTAGGATCTGATGGCATTCCTGACCTAAGAGGGAAGCCCCATCCACGACTCTATGGCACTTTTGCAAAAATCCTAGGACATTACGTACGGGATCGCGCTCTAATGTCCCTGCCTGAGGCCATAAGACGAATGACCTCGCTACCCGCAGCAACATTTGGTATGCGTCAGCGCGGCATGATCCAGACAGGCTTTCATGCTGATCTCGTCCTCTTTGATCCAGCTTTGGTCGCAGACACCGCGACCTATGATGAGCCACAAACCTTAGCCCAGGGAATCGATACAGTCATCGTCAATGGAAAGCTCGCTTTTCAGAGGGGGCAGCATCAAATGGCTGGCTCAGGGCAAATGCTGCGTTATCGCGAAACAGCGCATGGAGGGCCAAAGCTTTAAAAACCGAACGCCGAGGCGAATACTGGCGCACCTCAAGGCAGACCGAGTCAATCCAAATCGACCCCAAGCTTTGATCAGCAATGGAGGACTCTAAAATTAATCCCCTCGGTTCATCAAAATCGAAGGTGATGCGACCTCTCGCTGACCCGTCATATCGACGGGATCACTAAAGTAGCCCAGGGCATAGTCGCCTTGGACGTAACCCAAAAGATCCTGAAGAACCGGATCAAAATCTCGCGCGATTTCGGGAGGGCAAGAGAGGTACTGATTTTCCTCTTGCCGCAACCAATTCAAACAATAGGTTAAGTTAAGTCCCATTCGATTCTGGTCAGTGTCGTTGGAGCCCCCAGCATGCATAACACTGCCTGAATACAAAAATACTGACCCTTTAGACATTTCAGCAAAGCAAACTTCAGATTCCTCCGGTTCACGACCGTAATCCCAATGCTGACTGCCGGGAACAACCCGAGTCGCTCCGTTGGCGCGGGTAAAATCTGTCATCGCCCAAATCGTATTGAATTGAGGTTCTAGGGCTAAAGGAAGGTGTCGACCCCAAGCGTAGCGATCTCGATGAAAAGGTTGCGCGCCCGCACCAGGCCGAAGCAAGATTGTCTGCGTCAAATGCAGCAATATCTTTTTTGAGTAAGGCTTCAGAAAGGTCTCAGCCGCTGTGAGGATGCTGGAATTAACAATGAAGTCACGACAGGTCGCGGAGCGGGCTGCAAGGGCCCCCGTGCGCTTCGTCAGTCGACCCGTAAAATCATCTCGGCCAAAAGGCGTCACGTCTATAAAGTGTTGCAGCTCAGCAATGCAATCGTTGATCTGCTGCTCATCAACAACGTCCTCAAGAATTAAGGCGCCATCAGACAACATGACATCGTTGATCTTCTCAGCGGAACTGTCTCGTTTCAGCGTTTGCAATGGCATGGAATTTCCCTCCTCAGTGGTGCCTGGGCCCTTGGCCGTCCTATCCTTTAGCGTCTTGCGTTTTGCCAAAATACACAGCGCCTTTAGGATTAAAGAACTCGTAATTTTGGGCAGGGTAGGGATTATTGCGACCCACCAAGTGGGCAAATCGCGGTGGATTGCGGGCAATCACTTCATCAGAAATGACGGCGTTTAGATCTTCCTGCGGCCGCACATACATCCGGTTAAAGTAAATCGTCATGCCAACACGTTCACCCGCAACCGTGCGCGCGCCTGCGCCATGCCACACATTGCCGTTAAAAATAAGAACCGATCCCTTTCTCGCCTCAATGGGGACAGCCATCTTACTGGCGCCAACCGGGGGATGACTACGCTGACGGTGCGAGCCCGGCACGACCAACGTCCCACCGGATTCGAGTGTAAAATCATCGAGCGCCCACATAATATTGCTTGCAACCGGCGCCTCAGGAATTGGGCCTGGCACTAAGGGTGCGTCGGCATGAAGACCTTGGGGCAGATCGCCCTCACCTCTAACGTGCCCGTGGTTTGAACTGATTTGACAGCTTTCCCCCATCAGATAGGTAATCAGCGCCAAAGGCTTCTCCGCCATTACAGCTTCTTCGAAAATTCGGTCTCGGGCCAGCAACCACGTCACCAAGTAACTTTTGCCTCGGTCCCCCGCAAGGGGTATTCGACGACCCGCAATGCGATCTTCTTCACCCAACTTCAAAATGGTTGACCGAAGATCATCAAAAAATGACAGCGGTTTGATTTGGTCAAGCACCGTATAGCCATAGAGCTCAAGATCGAGCACGTGACGCTCTAATCCCAATCGCAAAATATCATCGCGAATCCTGTCAAGTCGCTGATGAGCGGCAACGACTCCGGGATGACGCGGGTCAATGGCGTTAGATGACACTGATGTTTGGTTTAAATCAACCATAGCCCGCTTTCGCCCTCGTCTCGAATAAGCAATCTTGTTCACAATCTAGCGAAGTGGGGTGGCGCACGCAACTTCCTAGCTAAGCATCGATAGCATCAGGGCGCTTTGACGATCATCTTGCTTGGCAGGTCCTCTGCCCGCATACTCTGAACACCATTCACAGTTCAATGACGAACTGCTTTGCGCAGAAAACAAAAAAGTGTCAGCGCGGTGCTATTTGATTAAAAAGACAGGAAAGA
>CAJYBS010000001.1 GCA_913064795.1 uncultured Gammaproteobacteria bacterium | reverse complement strand
CATCCATCAGGATTAAATTAAAGCCTCGGTATTGGTCAAGATGGGGGCTGATGGTTGCAAAGTAGTCGGCGGCGGACAGATCAGAGGATAAAAAGCCTTGGGTTAGCTCCCCGCGACTCCGCGGTTTGTCGAGATCGGACGCTGATCGCCTAAAATTTGTGACCGCTGCAAATCTGCCGGCCCGGTCAACCCCGAGCCAAGTCCCGCCAGCTTCAAGGTCCCGCCCCGCTAAAACCCCGGGCGCATCCTCCCAGAAGGCCGCTGCGGTCGAGGGTCGGGCATAGAATTCGTCTCGATTAGCGGCGACAATCAGACGGTGGTGTTCATTGGGTTGATAGGCCAATAGAATAAGGCACATAACGCAGGGAACTCCGCTGAACGAAAAGTCGCGGGCATCATAGCAGAACTCCTGAAGGGCCAGCCATGTTCAATTATCCTCAGATCGATCCGGTCGCAATTTCCCTTGGGCCGATCAATATCCATTGGTATGCAATATCGTATTTGCTTGGCTTTTACGTGTGTTGGCGAGTGCTATTGTCCCTGAGGGATCGCCAGCGTCAATCCTGGCGGCGAGAACAAATTTCGGATCTACTTTCTTACGGTGTCTTTGGGGTGATTTTGGGCGGGCGCTTTGGCTATGTTTTGTTTTATGGGTTCGACAACTTTTTGCAGGATCCGATCTCGCTGCTTAAAATTTGGCAGGGGGGAATGTCATTCCATGGTGGTCTTATGGGGGTGATCGCCGCGGTTGCCTGGTACGCGCATCGAAACCAAAGGACCTTTTTAGAAGTCATGGATTTTGTCGCCCCGGGAGTTCCCTTGGCCTTGGGCTTGGGCCGGATTGGAAACTTTATTAATGCGGAGCTGCCCGGTCGCATCACCGATGTTCCTTGGTCACTGATCTACCCGGGCGAGATGGTAGGCCGCCATCCCTCAAGTCTTTATCAAATGACCCTTGAAGGCCCTGTACTGTTTGCCATTGTCTATGCGCTTGCATTGAGACATCAACGGGTTGGAATGGTCTCCGGTGGATTCCTGATTGCGTACAGTGGTCTTCGGTTTTTCTCCGAATTCTTTCGTCTACCAGATTCCCACTTGGGTTTTGTCGCGTGGGGATGGGCAACCCAGGGACAGTTGCTTTGTATCCCTATGTTATTATTGGGCATCGGGGTCGTTATTTATGCAAAACCCGCAATCCCACCGACCGCGCTTCAGGGCTCTGGAAAGGGTCGTTCTCAGAAAAACGCTCAGAAAAAAAGGAAGTCTTGATCATGATTATTGCGCCGAAAATTAAAGGCTTTTTATGTACAACGGCCCATCCAGGCGGGTGCGCGGCGGATGTCAACGCGCAAATCAAGCAGGTTGAAAGGGGTGGCGCGATCGCGAACGTGCCCCAGCGGGTGTTGGTGATTGGGGCCTCGGGCGGCTACGGTCTCGCCACTCGTATTGCCAGTGCTTTTGGGGGAAAAGCAGAAACGATTGGCTTATTTTTTGAGCGCCCAGCGCAAAAAGGCCGGACCGCATCCCCTGGCTGGTATAAGTCAGCCGCATTCACCGAGGCCGCTCACGCCAGAGGGCTCTATGCTAAGAATTTTAATGGTGATGCTTTTTCTCAATCGATGAAGGATGCCGTGATTGATTGCATCGAGAAAGACTGGGGGCAAGTTGATCTTGTCGTGTACTCATTGGCAGCACCGGGCAGGACACTGCCATCGGGAGAAACAGTCCGCAGCACGTTGAAACCAATTGGGGAGCCATTCAGCGGGGCAACCATTGACTTTAATTCTAGGGAACTGCGAAGCATCGCTTTAGAGCCCGCCAGCGACGATGAGATTGCAGCGACCGTCAAAGTGATGGGCGGCGAGGATTGGGAAGATTGGATGCAGCAGCTGCTCAATCGTGGCTGCCTGGCCGAGGGCGCATTGACGACCAATTACACCTACTTGGGCAGCGAAGTGACTTGGCCCATTTATTATCACGGCACCATCGGTCGGGCCAAAGAGGATCTTGATCGTGCCGCAGCGGCGCTGGCAACAATTTTATCGCCGGTCAATGGACGAGCAGATGTCGTCGTGATGAAAGGATTACTGACCCAAGCCGCGTCGGCGATCCCGGGGATGAGCGTGTACCTCTCGCTGTTGTTCAAGGCCATGAAAGCGGCGGGCACCCATGAAGGCTGTCTTGAGCAGGTCGAACGATTATTCAGAAGCCAGCTGTTCTCTGAAAATCAGCGCCGGGATGACGCCGGCCGGATCCGAATGGACGATTGGGAGCTTGCCCCTGAAATTCAGGCAATGGTCAAAGCAAATTGGGGCAAAGTCAGCCAAGAAAACTTGGACAGCCTGACAGACTTTGAAGGCTATCGAGCGGCATTTTTGAACCTCCATGGATTTGATATTCCAGGCGTCGATTACGAATTAGAGCAGGACCCAGAGGTCGAAATGAGCCTAGAGCCAATCTAGCACGAGTGCACTCGAGGGTTTTATGGGAGACCCGCACTTTCGTTTTTTTAACCGCTGATAGTTCCTGTTTCCGTCGGGAGACATAGAGCGTACTTGAGCGCCGAGCCATAGGCGCAAACTTTAAGGCTTGCCGCTGCCTCGGTGCTGGCTGCCACGGCGTTGCGCCAGAGCGAGCGTTGCTCAGTCTCGAGATCGACCAAACTTCGATCATGGCCGCATCACACCTTCCACATCAGATTTTCCTGCTTCGAACCGCTGCTTTTTTCTGGTTTGCGTCAACGGTCTTGATGGGGAGTGATAGTGAGGGTGTGAGGTTGTGGGCTCTGTTGATGGCGCTCTATCCGCTGTTGATTTGGATTTTATATGTCGTCTCGGATCGACGTGCCGAGTATTTCCAAAGTTTATTCGTGATTGATGCGGCCGTCGTGGCTGTGGCAATTTGCGGGTTTGCAGTGCCCTTCATGAGCGCGCTTTCGGCGCTGAGTGCGGTCATCTTGAGTTCGAGCTTGTGTCTGAGTAAGCAGACCTTGCAGTCCCGGTGTGTAAAGCTGCTTCTGGTTTTGGTGGTGGCGTCCCAAGCACGTTATTTTTTCGACGGATTCAAGATGTTGGGTTTTGAGCAGAGCTTGGCGCTGATGTTGTTGATGGGTTTTAGTTGGGGCGCAGCGACTTTGGTTAACCGAGAATCAGCAGCGCGCTCTGGCGTTTATCGAGCGACCAAGGCAGCCCAAGACCGGGTGGTGCAGCAAGTTGACTCAATCCGGCCGTATTTGCCGATCGCCAGCTTGATTGACGCACCTCCTGAAGCAGGAGCAAGGCGGCGAGTACTGACGCTTTTTATCGCAGACCTCGTAGATTCTACGGGTACGGCTGATCTTCACTGCGACGATCTCTTTACGGAATTGCTCAACGATTACATCGTTACTATGGGGCAGCTGGTGCTCAAATATGGGGGTACCTTGGATAAATTTACGGGCGATGGCCTCGTGGTTGTTTTTGGACTTGAAGATTGTGATCCCAAGCTTGCTGCAAAGCGCTGCGCCGATATGGCGCTGGCGATGCGTCCGGCCCTGGGATCTCTGTTGTGGCGTTGGCGTTCAAGATTATCGCGACTGCCGACGGGTCAGCGCATCGGCATACACTCTGGAGAGTGTTTGGTGGGTAGCTTTGGGTGTCCCGAACGACTGAACTACACGGTGCTTGGCCGGGCGGTGCATATTGCGGCGAGGCTCGAGCAATTGGCGTTGCCCAATGAAATTTTGGTTTCAGCCGAGACGGCAGAACTCCTCGATGAGGGTTACAACCTTGAGGATCGTTTGCCTGCCAATGTTTCAGGATTGCAATCGAAGCTCTGCCATAGCGCCCTTTTGGATTGAAAGATTGGGTTTAACCCTTTTAAGGGTAAGACTCGCTATAATGAGTGTTTAGGTGCGAGATCCAATGATGACCGAAGCTTTGCTGAATTCCGCTTTTTTAAAGGCTTGTCGAGGCGAGGCCACCGACTATACCCCGATATGGCTCAATCGTCAGGCTGGACGCTATATGCCTGAATATCATGCGGTTAAGGGTGCAACCCCGAGTCTCGACTTCTTTAAGACGCCCCATCTCGCTGCGCAGGTGACCTGTGATGCGCAGCGAATTTTAGGCGTTGATGCAGCAATCTTGTTTGCAGATTTGCTTCCGATTTTAGAGCCAATGGGTCTTGAGCTTGATTACCTGCCGGGTATTGGCCCCCAAATTGCCAACCCGATTCGAACGAAGGGTGCGATCGATGCGATTCGTTTAGAGGACCCGGCTGGGTCGATGCCCTATATTCCCGAAGCGATCAATTTGATCCGGCGAGAACTCCCAGAAAACATTCCGCTCATCGGTTTTGGCGGTGCGCCGTTTACTTTGGCTTCTTATGCCATAGAGGGGCAAGGGTCTCGTAATTACGTGCACGTGAAGCAATTAATGTATAGCGATGAAGGCGCGTGGCATGCCTTGATGGATAAGTTTACCCGTGCATCCATCGATTACTTAACCTTGCAAATCGATGCAGGGGTCCAAGCAATTCAGGTGTTTGATAGCTGGATTGGTTGCCTTGGCGTGAGCGAATTTAATCGATTTGTTGCGCCGCACAGTCAGGCGCTTTTTGAAGCGATCGTTGGGCAGGTGCCGGTCATTCATTTCGGTACCGGAAATCCTGCATTGTCGGCTCCGATGTCTGAAAGCGGTGGGGATGTTTTGGCCCTCGATCGGCGCAGCGACCTAGGGGCAGTCTGGGACGAGACAGGCGCGAAAGCGGTACAAGGTAATTTGGACCCGATTGTGCGTTGCGCATCGCGAGAAGCCGTCGTGCAAGAGGCAGATCATTTACTCAGTGCCGTCGGCTCCCGGCCTGGCCATATCTTTAATTTGGGTCACGGCATCATCCCGGAGACACCGGTTGATAATGTCAAAGCCTTGGTTGATTTCGTGCATGAGCGTTCTGCTCAGATTCGTGGATCAAGCTAATGTGCGGATATAAATCTGAGCGTTTCGCTGAGGGTTATAAACCGATTTTTTAGCCACAGGCAGAGCCTCTACGGTTGCAGCTTCAAAGCCCCGTTCGATGAACCAGTGGGCGGTTTGGGTCGTTAAAATGAAGGCCTTTTCAAGTTCGAGAGAACGTGCTCTTTCGATCAGCATTTGCAGAACACGCTCCCCGCAATTCATGTCCCGGTAGTCGGGATGCGTGGTCAAGCATGCAATTTCTCCGAACTGATCAAAAGGGTAAAGGGCACCACAAGCGATGATCAGACCCTCTAGTGTCATTACAACAAAATGGTCGATTTCGGATTCGATTAACTCTCTTGAGCGTTTCTTCAGCGTGCCAGCCTCTTCTTGTGGCGTAATGAGGGTGAGGATGCCGCTAATGTCTTGCGCAACCGCCTGTCGTAATTGATAGCTACTTTCACCGACGATTTGGGTGCCGCAGCCTTCCCTGGTGAACAATTCTTGAAGCAGCGCGCCGTCTTGTTTCTGGTTGATGAGGTGGCATCTTGAAACGCCGGCCTCGATGGCAAGCCGTGCTTCGATCAAGAGAGCTCGGTGTTCGGGCCAGGAAGAAGGATCAAGCGTGTTTGTTGTTAACTCACTGATGCGCTGCTGATCCTGATTGTTGATACCACTTTGATCCAAGTAGTAAATCAGCTTATCGGCTTCGACTGCGGTGGCCACTTCCCGGGCGAGTGTGATGGCGTCGATGCCAAAGACATCGCCGGTCAGAGAAAATCCGAGTGGCGAGAGAACAACGAGCGCTTGATCCTCCAACGCCTTGGTTAGGGCGGCGCTGTTAATCTTGCGCACTTTCCCGATGTGTTGTTGATCAACGCCATTGACGATCCCAAGGGGCTGCGCGCGCACAAAATTACCCGAGAGCGTGACCATTTCTGATGAACGCAAAAAGTCGGTGGCTGGGCTAGCGGATAAGTGTGCGATCAATCGCTGAGAGGTCGCTGCAGCATCGCCAATGAAGTCACTAAGATTGTCTCGGGTGACGCTGGGCAAGCCCTCAGGCTCTTGTGGCCCAACGACAATCGATCCCGAATTCTCGTGAACCAAAATCAGGCGTACGCCGAGGGCATGGAGCAGGGTGATGTCTTGGACAATGTTGGGCAATGAATCGCTGCTCAGCGCGCCAGCGCCAAGATAGATCACAAACGTCTTATTGCGGTGTGCGTAAATATACGGTGACGCTGTTCGAAACCAACGAAGGGGATTGTGATCGACGCTCATGACTCACCTGTTATGATGGAAGACGTTTTTGGTGGATTATACCCGGCTAGTGCCTCTTCCGCTGAGTGCTCTGATCTCAGATTGAGGCCTTGAAACATTGGGAGGCGATGCGTGTCAGGTAGTGTTTGAATTGACCTGAAGGCTGCTCGTCTTTGAGCGTAGTGTAACGATTGAGGTGAAGAGATGGTCACGACCCCCGAGGAAAAACTCAGTCTAAGGGGATTACTCAACGATTTGGTCACTGATGGCCGGATGGCCCAGGCCGACGCAGAAGGTGTCAGGGCGAAGGCGCAGCAAAAACAGATGCGAAGCTGGCATCCGATCGACGTCATTGCTGCCAGCGAATGCCAAGACCCCGCGCGCGCGGGCCATGTTTTATCCACTGATGCGATCTTGGAGTGGCTGAGTGACCGGGTTGGGCAAGCTTTTCTTCGAATTGATCCATTAAAAATTGATACCCAATTGGTCACCCAGGTGATGTCGAGCGAGTTTGCGCAGCGGCATCAGATTTTGGCGGTGAATGTCTCGAAGGACGCCGTGCATATTGTCAGTGCTGAACCGCATTTGAGTGCTTGGATGGGTCTGATCGAGCAATCACAACCTGGAAAAAACATTGTTCGGTTGTTGGCCAGTCCACAAGACATAAAACGTTACACCCAAGAATTTTATGCGGTTGCCAATTCCGTCAAGAAAGCGTCGGCACAAGGATTGATGGGTAATGCCCTTGGCAATCTTGAACAGATGCTCGAATTGGGACAGTTCGAGCAGATGGAAGCGAATGATACCCATGTCGTCAATATTGTTGACTGGATTCTGCAGTACGCCTTCACTCAGCGCGCCAGCGATATTCATATTGAACCTCGGCGAGAAAAAGGTGCCATTCGGTTTCGAATCGATGGGATCTTACACACAGTCTATGAGTTGCCAATGCCTGTAGTGACCGCCGTCGTCAGTCGAATCAAAACCCTCGGCCGGATGAATGTCGCAGAGAAGAGAAGGCCTCAGGATGGCCGCCTAAAGACGCGAGCCTCAGATTCTCAGGAAATTGAACTGCGTTTGTCGACCCTGCCCACGGCTCATGGCGAAAAGCTAGTGATGCGGATCTTTGATCCAACGATCTTGTTAAAAACCTTTGCCGAATTGGGACTTGAGGATCATGAGTTAGATCGTTGGACCCAGATGGTGAGTCAGCCCAATGGGATTGTTCTTGTCACAGGTCCGACGGGGTCAGGAAAAACGACGACACTGTATACGAGCCTAAAACAGCTCGCGACGGAGGAAGTCAATGTTTGCACCATTGAGGATCCCATCGAAATGGTCGAGGGGGCATTCAATCAGATGCAGGTCCAGTCCAATATTGACCTGACTTTCGCCGAGGGAGTTCGGGCGCTACTGCGCCAAGATCCGGATATTATTATGGTGGGTGAAATCAGAGACCTTGAGACCGCAGAGATGGCCATCCAAGCGGCGCTGACGGGCCATTTAGTGATTTCGACTTTGCACACCAACGATGCGCCATCGGCGATTACAAGGCTTTTGGAACTGGGGGTCGCGCCCTACTTAATTAAAGCAACGGTGCTCGGTGTCATGGCGCAGCGGCTGGTGCGAACCCTGTGCCCAGATTGTAAACATCCCACTGTAGTTGATTCAGAAGATTGGGAAGATTTGGTGAAACCTTGGTCAATGACGCAGCCACCTGAGATCGCAGCCGCATCGGGTTGCCTTGAATGCCGAGAGACTGGGTTTAAAGGTCGAGCGGGGATTTATGAACTGTTGACCCTCAGTGATGGGGTTAAGAAGTTGATCAATGAGCAGACTGATGCGGGCCAAATACGGCAGGCGGGTCGACAGGAGGGGATGAGAACTTTAAGGCTCAGTGGTGCTGAAAAGGTGGCCTCAGGCGAAACAACCATCGCCGAAGTTTTGAGGGTGGCCCCAATTTCTGGTTATGAATGAGTTTGGGATGGATAAAAAATTATTGCTCATAGAGTGAAGAACGACCTGAGGGCGTTGACTTAAATCGCCGATGAACCCACCAGTACTGTTCGGGTGCCTTGCGGATGCTTGCTTCGATGTGACGGTTGATGAGCGCCGCGTCTGCTTCATCGGAGTTCGTCGGAAAAGCTTGATCCGGCAAAAATATTTCGACCTCGTAACTGCCATCCTCGAATCGATAGTGGCGCATAAAGACGACTTTGGCTTGAGTGATCCGAGCGATTCGGTTGGCGGCTGTAAGGGTTGCGGCGGGATAGCCAAAGAAAGGAACGAAGACCGCATTGTCAGGGCCATAATCCTGGTCTAGGCCGTACCAAACCCGTTGTCCTGCTTTCAGGTTTCTGATGACGCCTCTGACATTGGTCTGCTCTATCGATTCTGCGAAATAATGTCCCCGGCCCCGGCGCATGAGCCATTCGAAGACGGGATTGCGGTTGCGCTTGTACATCACGTTGAAGGGCACTTTTTGAGCAAGGGCAGCGCCCGCCAAATCTAAAGTCGAAAGATGCATACCTAAAATGAGAATGCCATTGTCTTTTGGACCGATATCGAGATGTTCTAGCCCCTTGTACCGCATTGGTGTGTGCTTTAATTGTTTTGGATGCAGCCATGTTGCTGCGGTTTCAAGCAAACCTAGAGCCGTCGATTTGAGGGTTGCGTCGAGCAACTGTCTTTGCGCCAGGGGATTGAGTTTAGGAAAGCACCGGTTGAGATTAATCCTGGCGATATGAACTCGGCGAGGGATAGTGATTCGCATCAGATTGGCCAGGCCGGGACCTAAAATGCGGCGCGACCTTGCACCGCTTAAAGTGAGCAACCATGCCACACCGATACCCAGCCACAATAGCCAGTGGCGTGGATGTAACAGCTGGATGGGTCTGAACTCGCGGGTCGGCAATGGCTGCGCTCCTTGGGATCCTTAGATTGTATGTTGAAACCGGGCTGCTGTTAAATTTAGGCTATGCTAGGCAGGGCCCCAAGGCGCTTAGCCGCACATTGGCGATAGGATGACGAATGGGCTCTCGAGCAAGGATTAGGTCAAAGGCGAGCTGACGATAGGTCGCCGATGATAGACCAGCACCGACAGTCCACCAACGACAGGCACTCAAATGAATCGATTTATCTATAGCCTACTGATTGGTCTGTTGCTTCCATTTGCGGTCCTGCGGCTCGGATGGCGCAGTGTTAAAGAAAAGGCCTATCGCCAACATATCTTGGAACGCTTCGGCGTACTGGATTCAAAAACCGCGAGCAGCGACATTTGGGTTCATGCTGTTTCGGCGGGGGAAAGTATTGCGATTGGTCCGTTAGTTGAACGGTTGCTGGAAGCAGGCCATCGTTTAACGGTTACAACAACAACGCCAGCGGGACGGGCTCAGCTTCGACGCGAGTTCTCAGGTCGAGTCACAATTTATTACGCACCCTTCGACACGAGCCGGGCGATTGCAAGGTTTTTAGGGCGAGTCCAGCCGCGGATGGCACTGCTGGTTGAAACAGAAATTTGGCCGAATTGGCTGGCTGCGTTGAGTCGCCAGAATATTTTTACCGCTTTAATCAATGGCCGCCTCTCTACAAAGTCAAGCCAGGGTTATCAGAAACTGCAGCCTTTGATGCAAAAAACCCTCGCGCACTTTCATTGGATTGCAGTGCAATCAGAAGCCCATCGCGCTCGGTTTATTGAGCTTGGCGCTTCACCTGATCGGGTTTCAGTCACCGGGTCCATTAAAGCGGATCAGCCATTGCCCACGGATTTTGTCGCCGTAACTCGAACTATGCATGGAGAGTTTAAAGATCACACCGTCTTGTTGGCGGCGAGTACCCATCCAGGGGAAGAGATCATGATGCTTCGTGCCTTTGAGGCGCTGCGACAGCGGCATGGGGGGCTACGCTTAGTGCTCGTGCCCCGGCATGTTCCGCGTGCTGAAGCAGTGTGTCAGTTGGCACGGGATTGTGGAATGACGGTCGAGCGGCGATCACAGGCCTCTCAACCCAGCGATGCGGATGTCCTCGTCGTTGATCAAATGGGGCAGCTGCTTTATTGGTATGGTGCCAGTGAAATCGCTTTTATCGGAGGTAGTCTTGTTGCCCATGGCGGCCATAACTTTTTGGAGGCAGCGCTTTGTGAATCTGCCATTGTCACCGGTGATTCCCTGTTTAATTTCGAGTCTCAAGCTGAGCAGTTTAAGCAAGCAGAGGCAATCAAAGTGGTTCGGAGTGAATTAGAGTTGACAGAAGCTTTGGATGAGTTGTTATCAAACCCGTCATTACGCGCAGAATCAGTTGCCCGAGCACTGCAGACACTCAACAGCCATCGAGGCGCCCTCGACCGGGTCTTTGACGAGCTAGCGACAAAGCTTTGATGAAGCTTAATCCGGCGCGTTGGCTTCGGGTTAGGGCTCACAAGGGCCTCCCGCCGCCGACGCCCTGCGCCGCAAAGAAGACCGGCGCTTCTTGAAGTGCAGCCAAGGCCCTAGGTGAGAATTTCGCGGTTGGGAGTATCTTTTATGGGCGCGGGCTCAACGGTGCGATCACTGCTCTTGAATTTTGATGGTCGGTGTTTGCGTCTAATGTCTTGAGCCGAATTTCTTGAACTGAATGTCTTGAGCCAAGTGTTCAAAACCCTGAAGGTACAAAAAAATGATAGGCTATCGGGGTCTATTTGAGAGTGTTATGAACAAACGATCCAAACAAAATCGTCGTCGTTATGTACCCGACCTGTCTCAGGATCTGGCCAGTTGTGATGCGAATTACATCCGGATGTTGAAACTTTTTCCGTCTTACGTCGAAGATGATGAGCGCAGGTTTGCACTCGAAGTGGGCGGGCTGCCAACCCAAGTTGACCTTGAAGTGATCGAGCGTTGCACGTATACGACCTTCATTAACTTAACGATTTCAGGTGGATTGGGTAATTTGGATTGGCTTGATTGGCCGAAACTCTCCATCTGTCTTTATCATGATTTATCGACCGCGGAAGTGCTGACGGTAGGTGCACACGAGAAATTAAAACAGCGTTATGAGTTGCCCAATGCGGCACTTCATCACCCAGATGAGAAGTCTCAAGTCAATCGTGCCCTTGGCGAGTTGCTAGCGTCTTGTATCGAGCATGGTCGTATGCTCGAGCCTGTGCTTGTCCTGGATGATTGATACTATCCTGCAGGTTTCCCGTTATAATTTGTATTCAAAATAAGGACCGCTTTTTAGGGCAGCTGATCGACAATTTTTTGTTGGTCCTGCGGCTTGGCGATGAGTCCGGTAAGGCGCAGTGCGCATTCATTCTAGGAATAGTCATCGATGGCAAATAGTTATCAATCTGATTCAATTGAGGTTTTAGAAGGCCTTGACCCGGTAAAAAAACGTCCGGGGATGTATACCGAGACGTCTCGCCCCAATCACTTAGCGCAAGAAGTCATCGATAACTGCGTGGATGAGGCATTAGAGGGTCATGCCAGCGAAATTGTGGTGACGCTCCGTAAAGACGATGCAATGGCGGTCGCTGACAATGGACGGGGTATGCCGGTGGATATTCATCCAAAAGAAAAAACCTCGGGTGTGGAGTTAATTCTGACCCGTCTGCATTCCGGAGCCAAATTCAATAACGACCAATATCGATTCTCTGGTGGCTTACATGGCGTCGGCGTTTCCGTCGTGAATGCGCTATCCGAGCGTTTTGAGGTACTGGTTAAACGAGATGGCCATCTCCATCACATGGCCTTTGAAGATGGTGTGATGACTTCGCCGCTCAAGGTCCGGGATACCGTCAGTAAACGCAACACAGGAACAACCATAGAATTTAAGCCCAATCCGAAATATTTTGACTCAGGGAAGTTTTCGATTTCTAGGTTGAAGCACTTGCTCAGAGCTAAGGCAGTTCTGTGCCCAGGCCTTTCGGTGATCTTTGTTAATGAGCAAGAGACGGGAGAAGCTCGGACAACCCAGTGGCGATATGAGTCTGGCCTTGAGGATTATTTGTCCTCGGAGCTCGAAGGTTTTGAATTGTTACCAAAATTGCCCTTCACAGGTTCCCAGGCCGCCCAGAGTGAGGCAGTGGACTGGGCGGTGCAGTGGCTGCCTGAGGGCGGTCAACCTCTGACCGAAAGTTACGTCAACCTGATCCCGACGGGCCTCGGCGGTACTCATGTTAATGGCCTGAGAACTGGACTCCTTGAGGCCTTGCGAGAGTTTTGCGAATTTCGTAATTTGCTGCCCCGGGGTCTGAAAATCTCGGGTGAGGATATTTGGGAGCGCTGCGCCTACGTGTTATCAGCGAAGATGCTAGACCCGCAATTCTCTGGTCAAACCAAAGATCGCCTTAATAGCCGTGAAATTGCCGGCTATATTGCCTCAGCCGTCAAGGACAGCTTTAGCTTGTGGCTCAATCAACACACCGAAGAAGGCCAGCTCCTCGCAGATATGGCGATTCATAATGCCCAGGCGCGTCTGCGTGCAGGTAAAAAGATTGTCCGAAAAAAAATCACAACAGGGCCTGCACTACCCGGAAAATTAACGGATTGCTCTTGTCAGGACGCGATGATGGGAGAGTTATTTTTGGTTGAAGGGGATTCAGCAGGAGGGTCCGCGAAACAAGCTCGAGATCGCGAAACCCAAGCCATCATGCCCCTAAAGGGTAAAATTTTAAACACGTGGGAGGTTGACTCCGTCGACATTTTGGCTTCCCAGGAGGTCCACGATATTTCCGTGGCGTTGGGTATGGACCCTGGCTCTGATGATTTGTCCGGATTGCGATATGGCAAAGTGTGTATTCTCGCGGATGCCGATTCCGATGGCTTGCACATCTCTAGCCTTTTGATTGCACTGTTTGTTAGACATTTCCCAGCACTGGTGCGAGAGGGGCACGTTTTTGTGGCGATGCCGCCGCTTTATCGCGTCGATGTCGGCAAAGACGTGTTTTACGCGCTGGATGAATCCGAGCGCGCTGCGATTCTTAATCGTATTGAGACTCAAAAGCTTAAAGGTAAGGTCTCTGTCCAACGGTTTAAGGGGCTGGGTGAAATGAACGCCTTACAACTGCGAGAAACCGCAATGTCAGCGGACACTCGGCGACTGGTGCGGTTGACCATTGATGAGCCGACGAAGGTCAATAATTTATTAGATATGCGGCTAGCGAAAAAACGCGCCGGGGATCGCAAGATCTGGCTCGAACGCAAGGGCGATCTTGCCGAATTGATTTAGATTCAAGGAATCACAATGACTGAACATATCGATGTGAGCAACATTGAGAACCTGTCGCTCGCAGAATTTACTGAAAACGCCTACCTCAACTACGCGATGTACGTGATCAACGATCGGGCGCTGCCCCACATCGGAGATGGCTTCAAGCCTGTTCAGCGCCGAATAGTGTATGCGATGTCCGAACTAAGATTGAACGCAGACGCCAAATATATGAAGTCGGCTCGAACCATCGGTGATGTGATCGGTAAATATCACCCCCATGGAGACGCCGCCAGTTATGAAGCCATGGTGCTCATGGCGCAATCGTTCACCTACCGTTATCCACTCGTTGACGGGCAGGGGAATTGGGGTTCACCGGATGACCCAAAATCTTATGCCGCGATGCGCTATACGGAATCCAAGCTCACCGGTTACTCCAAAGTGTTGTTGTCTGAGCTAGGACAGGGCACGGCAGAATGGATTGCAAACTTTGACGGCACGATGGAAGAGCCCCTGGTACTGCCAGCCCGATTGCCCAATTTATTGCTCAACGGCGGCACTGGGATTGCTGTGGGCATGGCAACCGACATTTTACCCCACAACCTCAATGAGATCGTCAGCGCGTGCGTTCACCTTCTGGACTCACCAAAAGCGTCGGTCCTCGACCTGATGACCCACGTAAAGGGGCCTGATTTCCCAACGGGCGCAGAGATTATTTCCTCCCCTGAAGAGATCCAGCAAAACTATGAAACAGGTCGAGGCAGCGTACGCGCCCGAGCCGTCTATAGCATTGAGGCCGGTGAGATAGTGCTTGAGGCGCTGCCTTATCAGGTTTCGGGCACGAAAATTCTAGAGCAGATTGCCGCACAGATGCAGGCAAAGAAGCTGCCAATGGTGGTGGACTTGAGAGATGAGTCGGATCATGAAAATCCAACTCGGATTGTCATCGTTCCCCGAAGCAACCGGGTTGATATAGAGGCTTTGATGGGTCACCTCTTTGCGAGTACTGATTTAGAGCGAACGTATCGAATCAATCAAAATGTGATTCAGTTGAGCGGCCGCCCGGGGGTTTGCTCGCTGCGAGAACTGCTGAAGCAGTGGCTGGAATTTCGTCAGACCACAGTACTCAAGCGGCTTCAATTTCGACTCGAGAAGATTCTAGATCGTCTTCATATTCTCGAAGGCCTCTTGGTCGCATTTTTAAACATTGACGAAGTGATTCACATCATCCGAACCGAGGATCAGCCCAAGCTAAAGCTGATTGAGCGCTTTGAGCTGACGGAAAGACAGGCCGAGGCGATTTTGGATTTGAGGTTAAGACAACTCGCGAAGCTTGAGGAACAGAAAATTAGGGCAGAGCAGGATGAGCTTGGCGCTGAGCGTGCGTCTCTTCAACAGATAATCGATTCGAAGGCGCGCCTTAAAACCCTGATCAAGAAAGAGTTGCTCGCGGATGCTGAGACTTATGGTAATCCCCGGCGTTCGGCCATCGTGAAGCGGGCCGAGTCCAAAGCCTTTTCGGAACGAGATTTAATGACCAATGATCCGATTACGGTGGTGTTGTCAGAAAACGGCTGGGTTCGCGCTGCCAAGGGACATGAAGTCAACGGTTCAGAGCTGAGTTATCGATCCGGGGATCGCTTCTTGGCTTCCGCGGCGGGTAAAACCAATCAAACGGCGGTGTTCTTTGACAATAGGGGCCGTACCTACGCGTTGGCTGCCCACCTGTTGCCGTCTGCACGAGGGCAGGGCGAGCCGCTTTCGGGAAAGATTAATCCGCCACCAGGCGCCCTGTTCACCGGTTTAGTCCTCGATGAGCCTGAGCAAAAATATTTGATCGCCAGTGACGCGGGCTACGGTTTTGTCGGTAAGGTCGAGGACATGATCAGTAAGAACAAAGCGGGTAAAGCGTACTTGAGTGTTCCCACAGGCGCCCAATCGTTACCGCCGTGCCGGATTAGTCCAGAAGCAGAACAATTGATTGCGGCCTTTACTAGCGAGGGCCGGCTCCTCATTTTTTCCTTGAAGGATTTGCCAGAACTGGCACGGGGTAAGGGCAATAAGATCATCAATATCCCCAGTGCTGCGGTCAAAAGCCGTAGCGAAGTAATGGCGCACTTGGTGGTTTTTCAAGAATCAGAGACGATTACTGTCCACTCCGGTAAGCGTTATATCAACCTCACCCTTAAAGAGTTAACCCATTATCGAGGCGAACGAGCGCGTCGAGGCCTCAAGTTACCCAGGGGGTTTCAAAAAGTTGATCGAGTCGTTTTGAATCCATGATGCTGATGCTTAGATCTGCAATGGCTTAAGCACAGATAAGCTGAGGTCAGAGGCTAGGGGAGAAGAAAACGGTTCGACAACCCAATGGTCATGCAACGCAGTGGCCAGCAGTGCGCGAGTAGTGTCGTCGATGACTAGGTCGCCGGTGCTGAGCGTCGCAAGAAATTTGGTGCGCTTAGCAACGTCGCTGTCCGAAGCCCCTTGATCGATACCAAGGGCAAAGCGGGTGTCCAACAGCTCGATATCGTCCAGCCGCTTTTTGGCCGCTTCAAAAAAAAGAAGACCTGGGCCGATTGGGTCGGCAGCTGAAAAGCTTGCTTCATAGTCTCCAGATACAACCGTCAACAGTTGACCCCCATGTTGATCTGTGAGGGCCCTGAGGTCTGCAAGCGGCGCTAGTCTTGGAGGCGAAAGCTTGATCGCGAAAAAGACCTTTAGAGCACTTTGACGATCACTGAAAGGCTCTGATTCTCGGATTTTTACCCGAGCAGCTCGCGGAGGATCAAGCCCGATCCAAATCCTAACAAAATCGCCGAACTGCGCCAAAAAGAGCGCGATTGCCGAGGCAAGCAGCACAATGAACAGGGCCATTAAAACCCCTGTTTCAAAAACGAGGGCATCAATCGCTTCACCACTCGTCTTGAGACTCAATGTTCCTCGGGTTTGACCCTCAAACCGCAGTGCGCGCTTGAAGGTCTGCCCTGTTTTGGGTGGCGAGCCGTTGGCTAGAATGATTTGACCGGTAGCATTGACAACCTCTGCGCGGGACTGCTCGATTGACCGAGAGAGGTCTTCAAGAACAGCCGATAGTGCAACCCAGTCGCTTTGAGCAAAATACGTGGCTGCATCGCTTGTGCTGCTCTGCAGAAGCGTTTGGGCGAGCTGGGCCTCGGCGGTTAAAAGCTGTTGCTTGAGATTGGATAGGGTCAAGGTTGTGAGCAGAACACTGGCCATCAAAAAGGGAATGAGCAAAAGTGAGATAAGGCGGTACGGCATGGAATAGGTAAAGGAGGAATCTAGGGCAAGTATATCCCATTCGAGTGCTTTGCTGTCTCGAGGCTATAAATTGGTGGATAATAGGCGGCTCGAGGGAATTTTTCTGCATGCAAACGATCAAGTTAATCAATGTAACAGGCCGTGACCGACCTGGCCTGACCGCAAAAATGACCAGCCTCTTGTCTGCAGGCGATATGGAAGTGCTGGACATGGGGCAGGCGATTATTCATGACTTTCTGACCTTGGGTGTGTTGGTTCGTTTTGATGCCTCAAGGCTCAGCGTGATCGATTCGGTGCGGGATCTGTTTCTTCAAGAAGGTCTCAACGTTGAGATCGCTGAGGTCTCGGATGCAGCCTATCAGAATTGGGTGGACCGGCAGGGGCAAGACCGAACTATTTTGACCATTCTTGGAAGAAGAATCTCCGCTCAGCAGCTTTCACAGCTAGCTAAGACGGTCTCTGAGACAGGCTTGAATATCGATCATATTACCCGGCTTTCAGGACGGGTTGCCCTTAATGCGGGTGATGCACCAGGACGGGCTTGCATTGAATGGTCTTTGCGTGGGGCAGCGACCGAGTCGTTTCGGCGTGAAATTATGACCGTTGCGGCGGAAATGGGGTTAGATGTAGCGGTTCAAGAAGATGGCTTGTTTCGGCGTCACCGGCGACTCATTGCCTTTGATATGGATTCGACGCTGATCGAAACCGAGGTGATCGATGAGCTCGCTGAATGCGCGGGTGTGGGAGCAGAAGTGGCCGAGATTACGCGACTTGCAATGTCTGGTGCCATTGACTTTAAGGAAAGCCTCAATGCTCGGGTTGCGCTCCTCAAAGGATTACCAGAGTCAACGTTAAGCGATGTTGCCGCGAGACTGCCGCTGACCGAGGGCGTCGAAAAGTTGTTCCAGACCCTGGCCCAGCTGGGTTATAAAACCGCAATCCTGTCTGGAGGATTTGATTATTTTGGTGCTCGACTTCAAGCGCAATTGGGTGTCGATTACGTCTTCGCGAATCATCTAGAAATTAAAAATGGCAGGCTCACCGGTCGCGTTGAGCCGCCCGTAGTGGATGCAAGTGCTAAAGCACGCATTCTCCAAGAGCTTGCCGATCAAGAAGGGATTTCCATGGCGCAAACCATTGCGGTAGGAGATGGCGCAAATGATTTGGAGATGCTGGGTGTTGCCGGTTTGGGTATCGCCTATCATGCAAAAGATTTGGTGCGGGAACGGTCCAGTCATGCAATTTCAACCATGGGCCTCGACAGTATTTTGTTTTTGCTGGGGATACGGGATCGAGAACGGCTTGGTGAGGGTTCAAGGGTTTAGTTCACCAAAAACCGTTGAATCTTTGTATGATAGGCAGTTGTCACTCGGCGTAAAGCGCACGTAAAAGGATTAAAATGGCCAATTTTTCTACCAATGAATTCAAATCAGGATTGAAAGTTTTGCTGGAGGGAGACCCTTGCAGCATCGTTGAGAATGAGTTTGTGAAACCGGGTAAAGGCCAGGCGTTTAATCGGGTTCGACTTAAGAATCTAAAAACAGGTCGAGTTTGGGAGCGAACGTTCAAATCTGGGGAGAGCCTAGAGGGCGCTGATGTCATGGAGCATGAAATGGAGTACATGTACTCAGACGGTGAGTACTGGCATTTTATGAAAACAGATGACAGTTATGAGCAGATCGCCGCTGATAAGAATGCCGTCAGTGACGCGATTCATTGGTTAAAGGATAACAGTCGCTGCACGGTAACGCTTTGGAACGATGTCCCGATCCTTGTGCTCGCGCCCAATTTCGTTGACCTCGAAATTACCGAAACCGATCCTGGTCTCAAGGGTGACACGGCAACCGGGGGCTCTAAGCCCGCCACCTTGAGCACCGGCGCTGTCGTCAAGGTTCCGTTGTTTATCAATATTGGGGAGTCGATTCGAGTGGATACTCGAACCGGCGAATACCAGGGCCGAAGTAAAAGCGCTTAATTTTGTCTTGGCGACCCGAGGTCTCTTGGTCCGTACTCCACGCAAGGGGCGAGCTGCTGGTAGCGATCAGAGCTCATCTAGCCTCGTTACCTGTTCTTGAGATATCAACCCCCGCGCTGTCAAAAAGTGCAGCGGTTGATCCTCATTTGCAGAGCTTTTCAGTCGACGAGGGCGCCGATCTTTTTTTGCAGACTTCCCCAGAATCTTTCCTTAAACGCGTCGTCGCCGCGTACGGGCAGTCAGTCTTTGAAATCACCCATGCTTTTAGAAAAAACGATCAGGGCCAGCGTCATAACCCAGAGTTTATCTTGCTCGAATGGTACCAAGTGGGAAGCAACTTATCAGCGCTGATGGATGCGTTGACGACCTTGCTCAATAGTTTGCCCCGGCCGCCCATGGTCTGGCGAGACAGTGCCAGCAGAGGTATAAAACGGTGCTCTTATACGGCACTGTTTAAAGCCCATTTTGGTCTGGATCCTAATACTGTGTCGTATGACGTGCTAGCGCAGCTCGTTGACAAGGCCGAGGCAGATGTAGGACATCTAGGGTCCATCTATGACGAACAGTTTCGGTCCGATTGTTTAGACTATCTGTTTCTCAAAGAAATCGCGCCGGCCCTTCCCAATTGCTTTTACCTGATCGAGTTCCCGATCTGTCAGGCTGCGTTAGCAGAGATTGATGACGAGGGCGGGTTTGCAAAACGATTTGAGTTGTATTGGCAGGGTATTGAGCTGGCCAATGGCTATCAAGAGTTGAGGGATTCTGAGGCGCTCTATCGCCGCTATAAGGCCCATGACCAAGCCCGTCGGGATCGTGGGCTTGAGCGTGTTGACTTCGATAATCGTTTGGCTGATGCATCTGCGAGACTACCCAGCTGCGCCGGGGTCGCTCTTGGAATCGATCGATTGGTTATGGTCTGGCTTGAAAAGCAATGTTTAGGAGACGTCACACTGTTTGGGTGGCCCGATCACTAACGCTCAGAAATCAGTGATTGTCCCATTCTGACGGTGTCTCCAGATTTAACCTGCCATTTGAAGGGTTGTGCAGCGACGATAATGGCTGTTGATCCCAAGCGAAACCGACCCGCTTCATCGCCTTGGGCGACTTCCAGCCCATTTAAATCAGTCTCATACCAGATTTTCGGCGCTAAGGGTGCGTCCATCCAAAAGGGCTGGATGCCAGCGACGATCATGGCTCCGATTAGAACGAGGTAGTAGTCACTCGTTGCGCTTTTGACGTGCAAAACTAAGCGCTCATTGCGAGCAAAAAGGTTCGGCACGCCTTCCGCCGTGGCTTGATTCACTGAAAACAAGTCCCCGGGGATGTATCGTGCGGTGGACACTTGGCCCGCACTGGGAAAATGAACCCGGTGGTAGTCACGAGGCGCTAAGTAGATGGTGGCATAAACCCCATCCCGATAGTGGCTCGGAAGAGATTCTCCCAGCAACCGATCAACTGAATAATACTGATCTTTAGCTTGGAGCAATTGTTTGTCCTTGATCGCGCCCAGCGCTGAGACCCTACCGTCAGCGGGCGCGCACAACGGCCCCGAGAGTGGCCTTGCACCGTCTTTGAGCTCTCTGGTAAAAAAGTCGTTAAAGGTTTGGAAGGATTCTGGAGATTGGCGAACCGCATCTGTCCAATCGACTTTGTAGAAGTTTGCGAAGGTTTTGATCAGAAGGTTTTTCAGCCAAGGCACCTGAGACTCGGCGATGAAACCGACCCAACGCGACAGCCAGTGCTTAGGCAGTAAATATTGAAGAGCAATAAAAAATTTCACAATCAGTCAGCGTTATCAAATTTAAGGACGTCAAAGACGAATCATGAAGGAGGTCCCCAGCGATTAAAAGCGCCACAGGCAAGTTAGTGGTCGAGTTTTATGCCGAAACTTAGCGGATCCAGGGACATGAACCCAACAAAGTTGGACTGTTGGAGTTTGGTTTTCAGACTGGAACGCGCTTAAATGGAAAAAGCTTAACCGGATTTGGACGGTAAATATCTTGCCGCAAAAGGTGAGGCCTTCAAGAAATCCGGCGGCAAATCGGTGAGGAGATAGAGACGTTAACGATCAGCCGACAAAGGACGAAGATGAGGCCTTTGAAGCCGAGACGCACGACGATGAATCAGTGGACAAAATGAATCAGTGGACAAACAGGGAGAAGCCCCATGGCCGTGAACCCAGATAATTTGGTTTGGATTGATATGGAGATGACGGGTCTAGATCCAGACACGGATCTGGTGCTCGAGATGGCAACCATCGTTACCGACGCGCAACTGAATATCATAGCCGAAGGTCCTTGTTTGACCATTCACCAAACCGAAGCCCGGATGGCGCTGATGGATGATTGGAATACCAAACATCACGGTGAATCGGGCCTGACCGCTCGGGTGCTTGCCTCAACAACCACTGAAGCCATGGCAGAAGCCGAGACTATGAAATTTTTGGCAGATTATGTCGGACCCCGGGATTCACCGCTATGCGGCAATAGCATTGGGCAAGACCGCCGTTTTATTGACCGACACATGCCCAAACTGGGGGAGTTTTTCCACTATCGGAACCTGGATGTGAGCTCGATTAAAGTTTTGGTGATGCGTTGGAAGCCTGAAATCATGGATCTAGTGGTTAAAGAAGGCAAACATCGTGCGCTGGACGATATTCGCGAATCGATTGATGAATTGAAGGTTTATCGAGCCAACGTTTTTAAAATTTAGGCACGAATCAGCGCTGGGTGTTGGCGGCGGGATCAAGCACGCTGTTCTTGCTGAGCAATCGCCCAGACGATGTGTTCTGCAACCAGGGCATTGACCTGTGGCAATCGCGCCCTCAATAGACGAAGGATGTTTGGATCATATTCTGCGTTACCAAGGGCGACCGCTAAATTACGTAGCCAGCCGGCGTAACCCGTTCGGCGAATCGCTGAGCCTTCGGTTTTCTTTAAAAAAGTGGCTTCATCCCAAGAAAAAAGAGTGGCTAATTCTGTCGCGTCAAACTCGGCCCGGGGTTGAAAATCAGAGTCCACGGTGGCGGCTGCGAACTTAT
This sequence comes from uncultured Gammaproteobacteria bacterium, assembly GCA_913064795.1. Classification (GTDB taxonomy): domain Bacteria; phylum Pseudomonadota; class Gammaproteobacteria; order Pseudomonadales; family Azotimanducaceae; genus UBA9926. Next base: position 18,804 of record CAJYBS010000001.1, on the reverse strand, counting down.
TCCACGGGCAGACCATCTGGCAATCATCGCAGCCGAAAATTCGGTTACCGATCGCTTTTCTTAGATCCACAGGAATGGCATTTTTGGATTCGATCGTCAGATAGGAAATACAGCGCCGGGCGTCGAGCTCAAAAGGCCCGACGAAGGCTTGAGTTGGGCAGACATCCAAGCAGCGCGTGCAGCTGCCGCAGTGACTCGTTGCGCTGCTCGATGACGACTCAAACGGTAGATTGGTCAGTAATTCTCCGATGAAAAACCAAGAGCCACCGTCTCTATTGAGCAGTAAAGTATTTTTTCCAATCCAGCCTAATCCTGACGCTTCCGCCAATCGTTTCTCTAAAATGGGAGCGCTGTCGGTGCAAGCCCGCGCAAAAAATGCGCCCAACTTGCGGTTTAGGATCGCCGAATTAATGTTATCGGCTAAGCGCTTGAGTCGTCGCCGGATCGTTTTGTGATAATCCCGACCCAACGCGTACCGCGCTATATAGGCCCGATTGGGCTGCTTCAGCAACGGCTCGATTGCCTGAATAGATTCAGCGGGAAGGTAGTCCATCCTTACGGTAATGGCGCTTACCGATCCCTCGAGTAAGCCTCTCGGGTCAACTCGCAAATCGACGTTGCGCCCCATATAGCCCATGCTGCCGTGGTAACCTTTGCTCAGCCATGAACGTAGACGCGGCTCATGATCGGAGGGTTCGAGCCTAACGAACCCAGCTTCTGAGAAGCCGAGTTCACGCGCCCAAACTTGAATTTCAGATTTTAGGTGTTCCGCTGACATAGTGTGTCTCACCAAGCACCGAGGGAATTAGTATAATGAAGCTTTCCGAGAGGCTAGATCAAACATGACGCAGCTGAAGCTTTATCCTGCTGAGGTGATCAGAACCCTCGATCGACGCTATGTTCAGGAGTATGACACATCGGGGTTGAAGCTGATGGGGAAAGCAGCTCGGTCTGTGCTTGCTTTTATTGAGAGCGAAATGCCCAACGCCGAGCGTGCGCAAGTCTTTTGTGGTTCTGGCAATAACGCTGGAGATGGTTTTCTCATTGCTGCGCTTCTTGCCGATCGTGGTTGGTCTGTAGAGGTCTTCCTCGTTGGAGACTCGGCCAAACTCGGTTCAGATGCTGCCGCTGCAATGAATATCTGCCGTGACAGCGCAGCGATGCTGACGAGGGTTGACGGTCGGGAGGTTGAAGCGCTGCTCATTGACTCGGACGCGCTCATTGTCGACGCGCTCCTAGGCCTAGGGGTTTCGGGCCCTGTCCGGCCGGCTTATCAGTCTGTCATCGCGGCGATCAATTCGGCCAATGCGAGAGTCATTGCTGTGGATGTACCTTCAGGGCTAAATCCGGACACGGGCGTTGCGGATGTATTTTGCATTCGTGCGACCGCCACCGTCACTTTTATTGCCCGTAAAATTGGACTTTATAGCCAAGATGGCTCTGAAGTCTCGGGCCAGATCGTCTTTGACGATCTAGGTCTGCCCGAGCCGTTGATCGAACATTTTGATGAGGCGGTGGTCTCTACACTGGTCGCATCGCCATTGCCCCCCCGCCCAAATCGTTGGCATAAGGGGCCCTTGCGTCGTGTAGTAATCGTAGGCGGAAATCTGGGAATGGGCGGGGCTGCGTTGCTTGCGGCAGAGGCGGCACTCCGCAGTGGTGCAGGATTGGTGTCAGTGGTCACCCGCGGGGAACACTTATCTGGGTTTCTTGCCCGATGCCCTGAACTCATGGTTCGAGCGGCGACGGATGAAACGGATCTCACAGATGCGATGGATCAAGCCAGTGCTATCGTGATCGGACCAGGGTTGGGTCAAGATGATTGGGCACTGAATCTTTTTGATCAAGTCATGGCATCTGAGAAGCCTCTGGTGATTGATGCGGATGCGCTCAATCTGGTGAGTCGCTTTGGGCTAACCCATCCGAGGACTGTCATGACGCCACACCCACTGGAAGCGGCGCGCTTGATCGGTCAAGAACGCGTTAATGAAGATCGCTTGGGCACGCTCAAGGCTTTGATCCATCGCTATGGAAGTGTCGCGGTGTTAAAGGGGCACGGTACGTTAGTGGGAGACGGGACTCGGACGGCGCTTAATCGATCGGGTAACCCCGGCATGGCGACGGCGGGTATGGGGGATGTGCTTTCAGGCGTGATCGGGTCTTTGATTGCCCAAGGGTTCACTTTGTGGGACGCCGCAACCCTTGGTGTCGCGCATCATGGATCAGCTGCTGATACCGCAGTTTCAAAGACGGGCGAAGCCGGTTTACTTGCCAGCGATGTGGTCTCGGGAATTGGCAGATCACTGGCAGGATTGCACTGATGCAGTGGGTGACCCAAAGCGATGAGGCAACCGAGGCGGTGGGCGCCCAGCTTGTGAGGGCGTTGAATAGAACGGGTATCATCTTTCTCAATGGCGACCTGGGCGCCGGCAAAACAACGTTCTGTCGGGGTGTGCTTCGGGCACTGGGCTACTCAGGCGCCGTCAAGAGCCCGACATTCACATTGGTTGAGCCCTACGAGTTTGATGCTCTGAACATCTACCATTTTGATCTCTACAGACTCAGTCATCCCGACGAGTTAAACTATTTGGGTGTGGATGAGTATTTTCATGATCAGGCGTTGTGTTTGATCGAGTGGTCTCAGAAGGGCTCCGAGTTATTGCCCAAGCCTGATCTGGAGGTAACGATGATGGTCACTGGAGACACTGAGCGATGCCTCTCGGTCTCAGCGCAAACTCCCAGGGGTCGGATGGCGCTTGCAGGCTTGAGCGCATGACAATGGCTTTTATGGGCCCGCCGCTGACTCGATTCTTGCGTTGGGCGGCGCTCATTGTTGGGTGTTTGGCGGTCCCACTACCGGTCACTGCCCAGGACGCATGGGTGGAAAACTTACGCATCCACGCCTCGCCGGAAAAAACTCGATTGGTGTTAGATGTCAACGGGCCTTTAGAGCATACGCTTTTTGTTCTTGAGAACCCGCTCCGGTTGGTGATTGATTTACCCGAATCAAGGCTCAGGAAGGCAACGCGGCAGCAGAAACGGGGTCAGGCATCGCTTAAAAATACGGCGATCAAGAAAATTCGATTTTCTTCCGAAAAGCTCAAGGACTTAAGGGTGGTGCTCGATTTGGCTGAGCCTGTTAAACCACGAAGTTTCTTGCTCAAGCCTGTGGCGCAGTACGGTGATCGGCTCGTGATTGATTTGTTTCCAAAGCAAGTCGCCGTGGCTCAGCCATCGATCGTTCCATCGAGTCAGCCATTGCGGGACATCATCATTGCCATCGATCCCGGGCACGGGGGTGATGATCCGGGCGCAATAGGTCCTTCGAAAACCTATGAAAAGCATGTGGTGTTTGCCATAGCGCAATCGCTTGCGGCAATTATCAATCGCGAACCGGGCTTTAAAGCGGTGCTGACCCGCACCGGGGATTATTATGTTGCGCACCGCCAGAGAACCGCATTGGCCCGGAAAAACCAGGCAGATGTGTTTATATCGATCCATGCTGATGCGTGGAAGACGCCCTCTGCAAGCGGTGCGTCTGTGTTTGCGATTTCTCAGCGGGGCGCAACCAGCGAGACTGCAAAGTGGCTTGCTGAAAAAGAAAATCGTGCAGATCTGATTGGCGGGGTTGGCAGCGTGAGCCTAGATGATAAAGACGATGTGCTCGCGGGTGTTTTGCTGGATCTTTCGATGACGGCGAGTTTGAGCTCGAGTCTCGAAATGGGCAGTGAGGTGGTCAAGGCAATCGCTCGAATCAATAAAATGCATAAACGGTCCGTGGAGCAGGCTTCTTTTATTGTATTGAAATCGCCGGATATTCCATCGATTCTGGTCGAGACAGGATTTATTTCGAATCCTGGAGAGGCGAAAAAGCTTCGAACTAAAAAGCATCAAGTTAAAATGGCCAACGCGATTTTTGAAGGTGTTTACGCTTACTTTCGAAAACAACCTCCGGAAGCGACCTTTTTCGCGAAGCGGATTGAGTCAGAGCCGACCATGACGGACTATCGAATTAAAAGCGGCGACACGCTGTCCGAGATTGCTCAGCGCTATCGCGTCTCCCAGCGGGCGATCAAAACCGCGAATTCGCTGAAAAATGATCGGCTCCGGGTCGGTCAAGTGCTTAAGATACCGGGACGAAGCTGATGCGTATCCAACTGTTATCAAGTCGTTTAGCCAACCAGATCGCGGCGGGGGAAGTTGTCGAAAGGCCCGCATCGGTGGTTAAGGAACTGATGGAAAATGCGGTCGATGCAGGGGCCACTCGGATTGATTTAAGCCTTGAGGCTGGTGGCACCAAGCTCATTCGATTGCGCGATAATGGTTCTGGAATAGATGAGGCCGACTTGGCCCTGGCGTTGTCTCGGCATGCAACGTCAAAAATCGCGAGTCAGTCTGATCTTGAAGGTATTCGTTCACTGGGGTTTCGAGGAGAGGCGCTGGCTTCGATCGCCTCGGTTTCCAAGTTGACACTGACCTCGAATGCGACAGATGAGAAGGCCGGATTTAAAGTCCAGGTTGTGGGTGAGGCTATGCGTTCCGAGGTGGCTCCCGCCCCCCACGCGCGGGGAACCACCGTTGAAGTTAAGGATCTGTTTTTTAACACCCCGGCACGACGAAAATTTTTGCGTACCGAAAAAACAGAATTGTCTCGTATCGACGAGATCATTCGAAAAATGACGTTGAGCCATCCCAATATCACGCTGATGGTTACCCACAACGGTAAACCGTATCGCCAAGTTCAAGCGGTCTCAGGTCAGGTTGATCAACAACAGAGAATTAAGACGGTGTTCGGGCAGAGTTTTGTTGATCAGGCACTTTATTTTGAGGAAAAACTGGGTGAAGTGACGTTTAAAGGTTGGATCTCCCTGCCGACTTTTTCCCGAAGCCAAGCCGATCAACAGTATTTTTTTGTGAACGGGCGGAGTATTCGCGACAAAGTCTGTAGTCATGCGGTGCGCCAAGGGTATCAGGACGTCCTCTACCATGGACGTCATCCAGTCTACGCCATCTTTTTGGATCTTGACCCCACACAAGTCGATGTCAACGTGCATCCCACCAAACACGAAGTTCGATTTAGAGACAGTCGGTCGATTCACGATTTAATTTATCGAACGATTCACCGGGTTCTTGCTTCGGTCCGACCCGAGGGCAATGCGGTGCCAGCAAGCACTGATGCAGCAGCATCGATGAATTGGCCAGAAGGCGCTGAACAGGAGCAAGGCTATACGCAAAGAAATATCGCGTTCCCCAGGAGCAGTGGGATGGGGTCCGGCTATTTTAAGTTATCTTCCTCATCGAACGGCAATCCGGGCAATTGGACGCATTCCACCGCCAGCATCGACTTCGGTTCGGTTGAGGCCGAGGATATACCGCCTTTAGGCTATGCCTTGGGTCAACTCCATGGAGTGTATATATTGGCGCAAAATGCTCAGGGCTTGGTTGCTGTCGATATGCATGCGGCGCATGAGCGGATTACCTACGAGCGACTGAAAAATGCCATGGACCACGATGAGCTCAAAGTGCAACCGCTTTTGGTACCAGTGAGCTTGGCGCTGAGCGCCCAAGAAGTTGATTTGGTGATGGCGCTTGGGCCGGAGCTTACCCAATTAGGCTTACAGCTTGAGGTTGCCTCTGAAGAAAGTATTGTGATTCGTGGCGTGCCGGCGATGTTGGGTCGTGGAAACCCGGAGGGATTAGTGCGAGATGTACTGTCCGACTTTTTGGAGTACGGCAGCAGCCAGAGAATGACGGAGCAAAGAGACGAATTGCTCTCAACCATGGCTTGCCACGGTTCTGTTCGGGCCAATCGAAAGTTGTCGATCCCCGAAATGAATGCCTTGCTGCGAGATATGGAAGAAACTGAAAGAAGCGGCCAATGTAACCATGGTCGACCGACTTGGTTCCAGCTTACCCTGGCTGAACTCGATGGGCTCTTTATGAGAGGCCAATAGGTTTGAAGACGGCCTTGGTGATTACAGGCCCGACGGCCTGTGGTAAATCTGCGCTTGCTTTCGAGTTGGCGCGGCAGTTCGATGTTGAGATCATCAGCGTCGATTCGGCGCAGGTCTATCAAGGGATGGATCTCGGTACCGCGAAACCGAGCAAGGAGCAACAGTGCCAAGTTCCTCACCATTTAATCGATATCAGGGCGCCTGACCAACCTTACACAGCGTTCGATTTTTGCCAGGATGCCGAGGTTGCAATGGAGGAGATTCGTGGCCGCGGTCGGCTGCCGGTGCTCGTTGGGGGGACAATGCTCTATCTCAAAGCTTTGCGGGAAGGTATGGCTCGTTTGCCGAAAGCCGATGATGCTGTTCGGGCTGAGGTTTTGGCCGAGGCAGATCGTCTGGGCTGGGCAGCGCTTCATCAGGAACTGCAGAGGATCGACCCCGAAGCCAGTCTACGGATAAAGCCCAGTGACACTCAGAGGCTGCAACGAGCACTCGAGGTCTACCGACTCACGGGTCGGTCGCTATCTGAGTTAATCAAAGATGGGCAGCAGGGGACAACAACGGCGTTGACTGAAGTTGCGATAATGCCGATCTCAAGATCCGGCTTGCATGAGGATATTTCGGTACGATTCCGTCAAATGTTAGATCAAGGGCTCATTGAAGAGGTCGAGGGTCTCAAGCGCGATTACGACCTGCACGAGGCTTTGCCTGCGATGAAAGCGGTTGGTTATCGGCAAGTATGGCAGCACTTAAAAGGGGAGCTCAGTGCCGACGGGTTATTCGATAAAGCAGTGGTTGCAACCCGTCAGCTGGCCAAGCGACAATTGACTTGGCTGCGCGCTTGGCCTCAGTTAAAAAAAATATCGGAACCGGCGCTTGATCAGCTCTTGAAAATAGAGGAAGTCGACAACATATTAAAGATAGAGTGAAAAGAGGGCCGTTCGGAAACGAGGCTTCTAAGAACGGTCTGGCCCAGGGAAGGGCTCTCAAAAAAGGTCATCGGCAGTAAACCGGTGCTTTTTTGCAAGAGCGGCGTAGCGTAAGAGCTGCGTATGATCAATAAGGAGACACCATGTCAAAAGGTCAGTCATTACAGGACCCATTTTTAAACGCATTGAGAAAAGAGCGGATTCCGGTGTCTATTTTTCTTGTCAGTGGTATCAAATTACAAGGCCAGATTGAATCCTTTGACCAATTTGTCATTCTTTTGCGCAATACGGTGAATCAAATGATCTACAAATCCGCCATTTCAACCGTTGTGCCTTCACGTCCTTTTACCTTCGATGTCGATGGCGATGCCAGTGAGTCTCTGGAAGCCTCGCATTAAGGCCTCAGGCCCATAGCGTGTTTTTTGACCGGCCTACCAGCGGCTCCCAAGCGCTTCTTGTTTTCATTCAGAACAAAGGCTCCGAGCTTGCCACACCAGAAGAAATTGAAGAGCTGACCGTCTCTGCCGGCCTTATGCCGATTGCCCTCGTCAAAAGTGCCCGTAAGGAGCCGCATCCAAAAACCCTTGTCGGATCCGGTAAGGTTGAGGAAATCAAGGACGCGGCGGAATCCGCTTCAGCGGAACTGATCATCTTTAGCGAGGACTTGACCTCAACCCAAGAGCGAAATCTTGAAGCAGCGATTGGTAAGCGAGTGATGGGCCGTACGGCACTGATCTTAGAGATTTTTGCCCAACGGGCTCGCACCTTTGAAGGGCAGCTGCAGGTGGAGCTAGCTCAGCTTGACCACAGCGCTTCTCGATTGGTCAGAGGCTGGACTCACCTCGATCGTCAACGCGGCGGCGCTGGCGCCGGGCTTGGCGGTGCTGGAGAAACCCAGTTAGAAGCGGATCAACGGCTTCTGGGTGCGCGCAACAAAAAGCTTAAGGAAAAGCTAGCAAGAGTTCAGCGGCAGCGTCATCAGAGCCGACGGGCGCGGGTTAAATCCGAGACCGCGACGATTGCCCTAGCGGGTTACACCAATGCGGGGAAGTCGACTTTGTTCAATCGTTTGACCGAGGCTAATGTTCATGCCGCGGATCAATTGTTTGCAACGCTTGACCCGACGTTGCGACAGATCGCGTTACCACTTGCGGGCAAAGCCGTGCTTTCCGATACGGTGGGCTTTATTCGGGCATTGCCCCATGGATTGATTGAGGCTTTTAAGGCCACGTTAGAAGAAGTGTCTGAGTCGACCTTGATTCTCCACGTCATCGACGCTGCCGCTGATGAAAAGCAGGAGCGGGAGCTTGAGGTGAATGCGGTTTTGTCTGAGATTGGTGCAAGCCGAGTTCCTCAGTTGTTGGTGCTGAACAAATCGGATCTTGTGGAAGATGCCGGGCCAGAGGTTCGCCGAAATGCAATGGGTATCCCCGTATCGGTCCAGGTTTCGGCGATTGACGGCAGAGGGCTGCCCGCGTTGGTCCGTTGTATTGATGAGCTGATTGCCAGTGACGTGGTCAACACAGTGATCAAACTGACCCCTGAACAGGGCCGCATCAGAGCAAAGTGTTTCGAAATGGCATCAGTGATCGAAGAAGTCATGCAGGACTGTGGAACAATCGAAATGCATTTACGTATAGAAAAGAAGAACCTTGCACGCCTGAATGCGGCAATTACGAGCGCTTAGACAATGCATCTTGGCGCGATAAGTGGGAAGATAACACTCAACAGCGGATTTGGAGAAAGACATGGCCTGGAATGAACCCGGCAACGGTGGAGATAAGGATCCCTGGGGCAATCGACAGGATCAAGGACCACCCGATTTGGATGAGGCGTTTAAGAAGCTCAGAGACAATTTGGGCGGAATGTTCGGCGGCGGTAAAAACAGTGCGCCCTCGGGCGGCGGCCGTCTGACGTCATCATTGCTTATATTAATCGTCCTGGGCGGGCTCGTTGGCTATGGCCTTATGGGAATTTATACCTTGGATGAACAGGAGCGGGGCGTCGTGCTGAGATTCGGCGAAGTTCAAGAAGCCATTGTGATGCCGGGGCTTAGCTGGTACCCGCCGATTGTCGACAAAGTGATCATTCACAATGTTTCCAGAGTGAGGTCGCACCCCCATGATTCGGAGATGCTCACCGAAGACGAGAATATCGTCAAAGTGAAGCTGACGGTTCAATATGTCATCGACGATGTAAAGAAATACGCGCTCGAAGTAAGAGATCCAGAAAAAAGTCTGCATCAGTCGACCGAAGCTGCGGTCCGCCATGTCGCTGGTAGCACGGAGATGGATGAGGTTCTGACCGAAGGTCGTGCGGTGATGGGCGATGAGATTAAAGCGCGTATCCAAAATTATATGATGGCCTACGGCACGGGTATTTTCGTGACCCAGGTCAACGTCGATGAGACAGCGCCGCCAGATGCGGTTCGGGAAGCGTTTGATGAAGTCATCAGAGCCCGGGAAGACGAAGTGAGAGTGCGCAACGAGGCGGACGCCTATGCCAATCAGGTCATCCCTGAGGCCCGGGGTGAGGCGCAGCGTTATTTGGAGGAGGCCGAGGGTTATCGACAACGGGTTGTTGCCCAGGCGAGAGGTGAAGCCGAACGATTTAACCAGCTCTATGTGGAATACAAGGCTGCGCCCGAGGTCACCCGTGAGCGCATGTACCTCGATACGATGGAGGCGGTGATGTCTAACTCATCAAAAGTGATGATCGATGTCGAGGGCGGCAATAACATGATGTATATCCCGCTCGATCGCATGATGCAGCAGGGCGGACAAACCGTCCGCGGCAATGGTATGGCTGGGTCTGACTCGGTTTCTCAAAGACCCCAAGACACGACGTCTGCTCGCAGCCGTCGAGATCGTCAGTAGTTTAGGAGACTAATATGTCTAATCGATTAGCGGTAATCATGATTCTTCTGGCGGGGTTGGTTCTGATCGGATCAAGTTCGGTGTATATCGTCAATGAAATGGAGCGGGGAGTCTTACTCAGATTGGGTAAGGTGGTTAATCCTGATATTTCAACGGGCATCCATCTGAAGCTGCCTTTCATGGAAGAAGTACGCATATTCGATGGCAGAGTACTGACCGTCGATGCGCCTGCAGAACGATTTTTGACGCTGGAAAAAAAGGCATTGATCGTTGATTCTTTTGCTAAGTTCAGGGTTAAAAAAGTCGAAACCTACTATACAGCCACCTCAGGTGATCAGAGGCGAGCTGAAGAGCTCTTAAAGCAACGGATCAACAATGGCCTTCGAAACGAAATCAGTAAGCGAACGCTGCACGAAGTGGTCTCAGGGCAGCGCGACGAGTTGATGGAAGCGCTTGTGGTGGCGCTCAACGAGGTCGCGGATGCCGAACTGGGTGTCGAGGTGGTTGATGTTCGTGTTAAGCGAATTGATTTACCTCAGGAAGTGAGTCAATCCGTCTACATGCGAATGAACACCGAGCGAGATATCGAGGCCAAGGAGCATCGCGCCAAGGGGCAAGAATTAGCGGTTGGAATTCGCGCAGATGCAGACAAGCAACGAGAGGTAATCCTCGCGGAAGCTTACGGAGATGCAGAGATTGTCAGGGGTAATGGCGACGCTGAGGCGGCGGCCTCCTATGCTCGGGCCTTCAACCAAGACAAAGAGTTCTACAAGTTTTATCGAAGCATGGCAGCCTACAAACGAACATTTGCTGAGAAAAGCGATATTTTACTGCTCGATCCCAACAGTGATTTTTTCAAGTATCTGAACGATAGCCAGTCCTTAAAAAACTGAGACAACCCGTGGTTGAGGTAGGGACTTATGGACCTTGATGACTTGTGGGTGGCCTTGTGCCTAGTTTTGGTCCTTGAAGGCCTGATTCCTTTTGCGGCACCTAATCGTTGGAAACGTCTTGTCTCCGCCGTTCAGGATATGGAAGATAACGCGCTGAGAAGTTATGGGCTGGCAATGATGTTGCTAGGGACAGGACTTCTCTACTTGTTAAACGGTTAGGATGGTCCGCCCCTATGACGATTGAGCACTGGCTGTTGCCCGATGGTGTTGAAGATATTCTTCCAGAACCCGCCGCTAAGTTGGAACAAGCCCGCCGCGTCTGCTTAGATCTTTTTAAGCGCTGGGGGTACCAATACGTCATTCCCCCAAAACTCGAATTCTTAGAATCTCTACTGACCGGGACGGGCCAAGATTTAGACCTCAAAACGTTTAAAGTGATCGATCAACTGACAGGTCGCATGATGGGTTTGCCTGCGGACCTAACTCCCCAAACGGCACGGATCGACGCCCATAGTCTAGGTCGCTCAGCGGTTACGAGATTGTGTTACGCAGACTTTGTCCTGCAAAGCCGCCCGGATCATATGTTGGCCTCAAGAACGCCTCTGAAGGTCGGCGCAGAACTTTTTGGTGAACCGGAACTTTCCGGTGACGTTGAAATGATCAGTCTACTGATGGAGACGTTGAATGCTTTGGGTTTGGAGGGCGTTCAATTGGAGCTGGGTGATGTCAGTATTTTTCGGTGTCTTCTGGGTCAGGCCAATCTTAATCAAGACCAGCAGTCAGAGATATTTTCTTTGGTTCAAAGAAAATCCCACGATGCTCTCGCGGAAAAGGTTCGGGAACAGGAATTGCCCCCCATGCTGGCTGGCTTGATTTGCGAGCTACCTCGCCTGTCCGGAGATGCTGCGATTTTAGATACGGCGGCAGCCTTGGTTAAGGACTGGCCACAAATCGCTATGGCGATTGATAATCTCGCTGAATTGAGCGGGGCTATTAAGCAAAGGTTCCCCAATGTCCAACTGAGCTTCGATCTGTCGGAGTTGCGTGGATTTGAGTACCATACCGGGGTTGTTTTTTCTGTATTCCTACCCGACTCCGGGCAAACCGTAGCTAAGGGTGGGCGTTACGATAATATTGGTGCCGTGTTTGGTCGAGCCAGAGCAGCGACTGGGTTCGATATAGAGTTACTCTCCGTCAGCGATCAAATTTCTGAAACCCCAGCAGCAAAAGTTGTCCACTGTGATTCAGGCAGCACAATGAATATTGTGGAAAAATGGTCTGCCATTGCTGCTTTGCGTTCTCAAGGTTATATCGTCGTTGAGGGTTCAGCCGAGCAGAAACCAGGGGATGCACGTTTGGCCTGGGTGGATGGAGCCTGGAATCTTCAACCGATTGAGCAGAATTCATGAAAGCGGATAAGCGAGGTAAGGGTTCCGATGAGTAAAAAGAACGTAGTGGTCATCGGAACCCATTGGGGGGATGAGGGTAAGGGTAAGATCGTTGACCTGTTGACAGAAGACGTTGCCGCAGTTGTTCGGTTTCAGGGCGGCCACAACGCAGGACACACCCTAGTGGTCGAAGGGAAAAAGACCGTGCTCCATCTGATCCCATCGGGCATCTTGCATCCAGGTGTTCGCTGTCTGATTGGTAATGGCGTCGTCTTGTCGATACCCGATTTGATGAAGGAAATCGCTGAACTCGAAGAAACCGGTGTCAGTGTTCGAGATCGGATGTTACTGAGTCTGGATTGTCCATTAATCATGCCCTATCACGTGGCCCTCGATCGTTGCGTGGAACTTAGGCGTGGTAACCAAAAAATAGGCACGACCGGCCGAGGGATTGGTCCTGCTTATGAAGACAAAGTCGGACGCAGGGGCTTAAGGCTCCGAGATTTGCTGGATCGTGAGCAGCTGATTTATAAGATTGAAGGGCTGCTTGAATATCATAACTTTATGCTCGAGCAGTACTATGAGGCCGAGCCTGTGAGTCTGGCGGAATGCCTGGCAGCAAGTCTGGATTATGTGGAGGCCCTCAAGCCCATGATGGGGGATGTTTTGACGACCTTGGCAGACTATCGGCGTTCAGGCGCCGCGGTTTTATTCGAGGGAGCCCAAGGTGCGTTGCTCGATATTGATCACGGGACTTATCCCTTTGTGACGTCATCAAATACAACTGCAGGCGCAATCAGTGCGGGCTGCGGGGTCGGGCCTTTGTATCTTGATTATATTTTAGGGATCACGAAAGCCTATACCACCCGGGTCGGAGAAGGACCCTTCCCAACGGAACTCCATGATGAAACGGGTCGCCATCTTGCTGAAGTGGGTCATGAATTTGGAGCCACAACGGGACGGCCAAGGCGCTGCGGTTGGCTGGATTTGGCGGCGCTTCGAAGGGTTGTCGAGATGAACAGTCTGTCCGCACTGTGTATGACGAAGCTCGACGTGCTCGATGGTCTTAAAGAGATTGGTCTTTGCGTTGACTATGAGATGGACGAGCAGGGAAGGCCAGCACCGGTCTACGAATTTCTGCCAGGCTGGGACGAACCGACGGCAGGACTTCAGTCTTTTGATGCGTTGCCGCTCACCGCCCAAGCCTATCTCGCCCGAATCGAATCGATTTGTGGTGTCCCGGTCGATATTGTCTCGACTGGACCCGACCGAGCAGAAACAATCCTCAGATCATCGCTAGATTGATCTGACTGTCTGAGGAGTCCAGATGTCGGCTCCAGGGAATTCTTAAGCGTTGCCGCCTTAGAGCCAGCGTTACCATCATGTTGCGATGAGGCACTCAGCGGGTCGCGGCGAAGACAGCGCTTTTAATGCAGCACAAAGTGCAGAGCTTGACGTGGCCATCGTTTTTCCGCCTAAATGCAAGACGGTGACTTTGAGATGGATCCCTCATTGACCGAATGGTGTCAATGAGCGGACAACCGTCCGCAGACAACCGGTCGCGACCTCCAATCTACTTCCATAAGGAATGTTCAGTGATCATCGATCATCTCAAGCTAAAATCATTTGCTCAAACCATTTTTGAACGCCTCGGTACAGAACCTGACAAAGCGCTTGAGACAGCAGCTCATCTTGTTGAAGCCAACTTGAAGGGACACGATTCCCACGGCGTTGGAATGATTCCCAACTATGTGGGCAGTGCTTTAAGGGGGGGGCTCAAGGTCAACGAAAACGCGTCGGTTTTGAAGGATCATGGCGCCGTCTTGCTGACTGACGGCGGATTTGGTTTGGGACAGGTCGTCGGACGACAGGCGACGGATCTTGGCATTGAAAAAGCAAAACAACTGGGCTTGGCCTGCGTGGGTGCGCGCAATAACTATCATCTGGGTCGCATCGGAACGTATGCCGAACACTGCGTCGCCGCGGGAATGGTCTCGATTCATTTCGTCAATGTTGTTGGACACCCACCCTTTGTGTCGCTTTGGGGTAGCCGAGAAAAAAGATTACAAACGAACCCCTTTTGCTGCGGCGTTCCAACTGAAAGTGCGCCGCTGATTTTGGACATGGCAACCAGTGCCATTGCCCTGGGTAAAGTTCGGGTTGCAAATATGAAAGGTGAACCGGTCCCAGAAGGCGCCTTGTTTGATGCAGCCGGTCGGCCAACCCAGGATGCTAACGCGATTGCTGAGGGAGGATCTTTGGGGCCTTTTGGAGGACACAAAGGCTCTGGGCTCGCGCTCATGTGTGAGTTGCTTGGCGGCGCATTGGCCGGTGAGTGGACGATGCAGGATTTAGACAAACAGCAAGAAATGACTGTAAATCACATGTTGATGTTGATCCTTGACCCTGATGTGTTCGGCGGTGCGGCGGGCTTTGCCCGGGAAGTTGCTGGGATGCAAGCGTACGCGCGAAGTGCTGCGCCTGCTGAGGGATTTGATCAAGTGCAGTTGCCGGGGGATCCTGAACGCGCAAGTCGAGCCCACCGGCTTACTCAAGGAATACCGATTGATGAGCAATCCTGGGGTGCAATTTGTTCGGCCGCGGAAAAAGCCGGTTTAAGTCGGTCAGAGATCGAAGCCTTCGAAGCTTAAGAAGGGTTTGATGGTTAGGCAAGGATCAGAGCCCCAGCCCGATAAATGAGCGGTGCTCGACGGCGATTCCCGGTATAATAAAAAGCTAGAAGGCCGACAGTAAGGCAACCGCCGTTCCGATGGGACAAAAATGGTGCCGAGGAGAGGACTTGAACCTCCACGGGGTTTCCCCCACTAGCACCTGAAGCTAGCGTGTCTACCAATTCCACCACCTCGGCGAAGAGGAGCCGCAGATTACTAGGACCTAGTGATTCTGTCAACGCGAGCCGGACCGCAACAGCAGTTGCAAGGACAATAATTTGAGTCAAAAAGACCCCAAGGCATCACGAGAAGCCGCGCGCTATGCGGTGCCGATTGCGAGCCGAGAATGGATTCTTACCTTGTTAGACGAGGCGGGTAAACCGCTTACAGCAAAGCAAATCGCCGGTCGATTATCGATCGATACCCCTGAGTCTAAAAAAGCTTTGAAATCTCGCTTGGCTGCGATGCTGAGAAGCGGCCAAGTCTCGATGAATGCCCGGTCGGGGTATTCGTCTAGACCCGCGCCATCGCTGCTTGAAGGGACTGTCTCGGCGCATCGAGATGGCTTTGGGTTCTTGGTCCTTGATGCAGAAACAGATGATATCTATTTGAGCTACCAGGAAATGAAAAAAGTTCTGCATGGGGATCGCGTGCAAGCCACACTGATTGAGGACGGGACTCGGTCGCGATCCCAAGCACGCATTGAGACAGTGCTAGAGCGCCCGATTAGTCGTGTGACAGGCCGAATACAATCTTCCCGTGAAGGTCTTTATGTGGAACCCCTCTCTCGGAGCCTGCATCATCCCATTCAACTCGAAGAGAGCAATAAGTTCGAGCTCAGCATTGGGCAGATTGTCGAAGTTGAGCTCGCAACGGCGCAACGGCGGGGCATGTTTTATGGGCGAATCGATAAGGTCTTAGCCGAGGAGATGAGCCCAGATGTTGAAATTGAAGTTGCTCTGAGGAATCACGATATTCCCTTTGAATTTCCAGAGGAGGTTCTGGCTGAGGTAAAGGCCATCAAGAATCATCTCAATGCCAAAGATCTCAAACATCGAGAAGATCTGAGGCACCTGCCGTTTGTGACCATCGATGGTCAAGACGCGAAAGACTTTGATGATGCCGTATTTGCCGAATCAACAGGTTCTGGATTCAGGCTTTGGGTGGCGATCGCCGATGTCGCCCATTACGTCACCCCGGGTTCGCCGCTTGAAACCGAAGCCATCAGGCGGGGCACCAGCGTTTACTTCCCGCAATGGGTGGTGCCGATGTTGCCTGAGAAATTGAGCAACGGTCTTTGTTCCTTAAAGCCCTTGGAAGATCGATTAGCGGTGGTCTGCGTGATGGATTTTGACGCCACGGGTCATCGTATTGCCTTTAGATTCCTGGAAGCGGTCATCCAATCCAGCGCTCGGCTCATCTACGAAGATGTCGCGACCTGCATCACAGACCCTAACGCGCTGGCTGCTCTGGGGGAGCCCATCGCCCAGAACATCACAATGCTCTTAAGCGTCTATCAAAAACTACTTGAGAGACGAGCGAAGCGAGGGGCCCTCGAGATCGAAACATCGGAGCTGAATATCGAGTGGGACGACACCGGTGCATTATCAGTGATGGCGCAGCGGGTCCGCACCGATGCGCATAAGTTAATTGAAGAATGTATGTTGGCGGCCAATGTTGCGATGGCAGACCTGATTGCATCTTCAGGCCAGTTGGGATTGTATCGAGTGCACGATGAGCCTGATGCCGAGCGGGTGACGCGGTTAGCCTCTATATTGGCTCAATTTGGGATCGCTTTCGATGCGGATCAAGCCAAGGTGACGACCCAGGATTTTCAAAAGGTGTTGGATGCAAGCAGAGATCAGCCGGCGGGCGCTGTTTTGCAAATGCTGATTTTGCGGACGATGAATCAGGCGATCTATACCCCCGATCGCCGCCAACATTTTGGGCTTAATTATGAGGGTTATGCGCACTTTACATCGCCTATTCGGCGCCTAGCCGATCTGATGAACCATCGATTAGTGAAGTCCGTTGTGACTGCCGAGCGTACCCAGAAGCAACTCAAATCACCGCCCGCCAATGAAGAGGCCGGGATGCAAGCTTTGGGTGAACAAGCTAGCCTGACAGAAAGACGTGCGGATGCTGCGGTATTTGAAGTCCTGGAATGGCTAAAGTGTGAATACCTAAAAAAATATTTGGGTGAGTCTTTTGAAGGGGTCATCACGACCGCAGTTAAATTTGGTCTTTTTGTGAACATTGAACCGATGATGGCAGAGGGTTTGATTCATGTCTCTAGCCTCGCGGATGACCATTATCGATTCGATCAAGATCGAGGTGCTCTGATCGGATCACGCTCTGGGCGGGTGTTTAGTTTGGGCGATCGAGTCGTGGTTCAAATCGACCGCGTGGATGCGATGCTGGGTCAAGTGTCACTGTCACTCTCTGAGCATCGGCCGCTTCATCGCCGGGGAGAGTCTTCGGGACGCAGTCCAAAAAAACGGGGCCAAAAAACAACCTCAGGTCGCGCGCCGAGTAAACGGAAACGAACTCGACGTGGCTGATCACTGGATTTATGGTTTTCACCCGGTTGCCCAGCGCCTGCCACAGATCGGCTCGGGGGTTTTGCTCATCAGAAGCGGCAAGGTGACCGGGCGTGTTGAGACCCTGATCGCCCTTGCACACTCAAAACAGATCGCTGTTGAGCGGGTCTCCCTGGAGGCATTTGATCAGCGTTTAGGCGCTGTGGTCGAGCATCAAGGGTTGGCATTGCTCACGTCCGAGGCGCCAATTCAGATCGTTGAGACACTGGATGCCTTTCTAGCTCCCAAGGAGATTCCCCGAACTTTACTGGTCCTGGACGGTGTTACGGATCCAGGTAATTTAGGCGCTTGCTTGCGCAGTGCGTTGACGTTCGGGGTTGATGCGGTGGTTGTGCCGAAACACGGTTCAGCGCCCCTCAATGCCATTGTAATGAAACGATCCGCGGGCGCTGCGGCTGAAATTCCTGTGGTCGAAGTGACCAATCTCTCTCGCAGTCTTCGTCAAATGAAATCAGCAGGATATTGGGTTGTTGGAACGGCCCTAGGGTCTGATGTTAGCCTCGCTGAATTTGATCTCCGTACGGACATTGTGTTGGTGATGGGATCCGAGGGAGAGGGTCTACGTTTCAACACGCGTAAGCAGTGTGATTGTCTTGTAGAAATCCCCATGCACCGAGACGCATTTAACCTGAATGTCAGTGTGGCAACCGGTATCTGCCTCTATGAACTCTACCGGCAGCGATCAACCTAAGGGTTGTCTTCATTTGCATCTTAGAAGCCAATTTCGTACACTGCGCGGCCAGTAATTTCATTCACTCCTTGCTGCACCAGTATGACTGGGTAGCAACTACCAAGAGGAGATCTCTATGCGGCATTATGAAGTCGTATTTCTAGTGCACCCTGGACAAAGCGAGCAGGTCCCAGGGATGATCGAACGCTATTCAAACATGATTACCCAAGGCGGCGGGACAGTACACCGTGTCGAGGATTGGGGCAGGCGTCAATTGGCTTACCCCATTAATAAAATCTTCAAAGCACACTACGCGATGTTAAACATCGAATGTGGTCTTGAAACCTTGGAAGAGCTCAGCGATGCCTTTCGATTCAACGATGCGGTAATCCGAAATATGATCATGGGCAGAAAGCAAGCGGACACCGTTGTCTCGCCTATCATGAAGATTGAGAACGAGAGCAAAGAACGCAAAGACCGTGAAGATAGTCGTAATGCCCGTGCCGAAGCGAAAGCTGCGGCGGCAGCCACTGAAGCGGCTCCAGAGTCCGCTGCACCAGCCACTGCCGAATCCGGGGGAGAATAACCATGTCTAGATTCTTTAGAAGAAGAAAGTATTGTCGGTTCACCGCTGAAGGGATTACGGAAGTCGACTACAAAGATGTCGAGCTTTTGAAAGCCTATATCACCGAAACAGGAAAAATTGTTCCCAGTCGAATTACGGGAACAAAGGCCAAGTATCAGAGGCAACTTGCTAAGGCAGTCAAACGCGCACGTTATCTTGCGCTACTGCCCTATACCGACGCGCACAAGTAGCGGCCC